>JBGTCB010000358.1:0-2784 GCA_041748995.1 Saprospiraceae bacterium
GTTTAACCCCCAAAATGGCACTTTCGCTCAAAGTGGGCAAGTGGATGGGTCAGGAAATTTCACTGCTCCGGATGCTAAGCCATGGGTATTGCTTATCGGTGACAGACAACGATCCTGATCAAGTGTTTGTGTAGCTAATACAACCGGAACTTTCTATCAAATTGATTGTCGTATCCTTATCGGATTTAAATTTTCTTCCACTAATTTGCAGCACTTTAGTAAGTGTGAATATTTTGCCCAATAAAAACCCTCCACTCCAAAAATCAGCTAATACACTCCTGCGTTTTGATTCAGAATAACTAATAGAGGTGCCCTAATGGGCGTCGGTACTTTTTGTGCCGGAATTACCTAAGGGAACCTCTATTTACCTCTGAATGAGTAAAAATTTATTAAGATGCAAGCCAGACAAGGCTGGAGGAAGGAAGATAGCCGGTAGCTATCTGACTGACGATCAACGAAGTAGGGCGAAGTATATTATGAAATAAATTTTCGGAGAAAATTGTTTTTACCATGAACGGGGTAAATAGAGGTGCCCCTAAGTACGTAGCAGGATAAATCTTTAATTATGATTCGAAAAAGTCTTCTTCTTTGTTCGCTGTTTCTTCTGATCAGTGGGTTACTGATGGGCCAGGACAAATTTGCTCAGCTGTATAATGATCTTCCGACTCCTAACAGCTACCGGACCGCCAGTGGTGCACCAGGCCCGGATTATTGGCAACAAAGGGCTGACTATAAAATAAAGGTTCGGCTTGACGATCAAAATCAACGAATCATCGGAGAGGAGATGATCACCTACTACAATAACTCTCCGGATGCCCTTACCTATCTCCGTCTTTATTTTCCGGGTTTCGCTATCTTGTCCCAAATATTTTGATCCAAGTCGATTACAGATCATACGGGATTCGAAACTTTCAGGAATCTGGAAGTCGATTTTGATGGAGGATATAAATTGACGGCAGTAAAAGATGATCAGGGTAAGGACCTCAAATACCTGGTAACCAAAACGATGATGAGGATAGATCTTCCAACGGCGCTGCTTCCCGGTCAGAAATATTCCTTTCATATTAAATATTGGTACCATATCAATAATAATGCACAAATTCGGGGTCGTACGGGATATGAGCACTTTGCGGTTGACAGCAATAATGTATACGTCATTGCCCAGTTTTTCCCAAGAATGTGTTCTTACAACGATGTGGAAGGCTGGCAGAATAAACAATTCCTTGGGTCTGGAGAATTCACCCTGATTTTTGGAGATTATGAAGTGGAAATTACCGTACCAGAAGATCACTTGGTTGCCGCCTCCGGATCCCTGTTGAATGCAGACAAGGTCCTGACAAAACAACAACAAGATCTCCTCAAAAAAGCAGAAAAAGAGCATGTACATCCGGTGACCATCGCGTCTTTGCAAGAAGCAGAACAACGGGTGCAAAGCAGAACCACCAGGGAAAAGACCTGGAAATTTAAAGCTGAAAATGTGCGGGATTTCGCCTTTGCTTCATCCAGAAGATTTATTTGGGATGCCATGGGCGTACCCATGGCTGGTGGCAAAACGGTGATGGCTCAGTCCATGTGGATCCCGGAAGGTGACTGCCTTTGGAAGAAATATTCCACGAAGGCTATAGCGCATACGATCAAGTGGTATTCCCATTATACTTTTGATTATCCTTATCCGGTGGCCTGGTCGATTGACGGAAATATGGGCATGGAGTACCCAATGATATCGTTTAATTACGGACGGTGTGACCGTGATGGCACCTACACGCAAAGAGCAAAGTATGGCCACATCGGAGTGATTATACATGAAGTGGGACATAACTGGTTTCCCATGATTGTAAACTCCGATGAAAGAAAATGGACCTGGATGGACGAGGGACTGAATACTTTTCTGCAGTATCTCACAGAAGTCCAGTGGGAGGAGAACTATCCGTCCAGAAGGGGACCCGCTCATTTAATCACCGATTACATGGGAGGCGACAAGAGCCGGATAGCACCAATAATGACCAACTCCGAATCAGTTTTTCAACTGGGACCCAACGCATATGCCAAGCCCGCCACCGCCCTTAACATCCTGAGAGAGACAATTATGGGAAGGGAATTATTTGATCACGCATTTAAAGAATATGCCAACCGCTGGAAATTTAAAGCTCCCACACCAGCCGACTTTTTCCGCACAATGGAGGATGCATCGGCGGTTGATCTCGATTGGTTTTGGAGATCCTGGTTTTTTACGAACGATCACGTTGATCTCTCTATCCAAAGCTTTAAGGCCCACCAGCTTGATACCCAGGACCCTGATATCGAAAGTGAAAGGGCCAAAGAAGAGAGTGCGAGAGAACCGGAAAACATTAGTAGCATCCGCAACCGGGAGACGATCAGGCAATACTACGCAGATGAAGACACGACACTCAGGGACTTTTATTCCACCTATGACCCACTGGATGTCAACATCCTTGACCGGGAAGACTACAGCAGATTTGTCCGGGGTCTGTCGGAAGCTGAAAAGTCAATTTTAAATGAAGGAAAGTATTTCAATGAACTTCAGTTTGAAAATCTGGGAGGAATACCCATGCCGGTTATTTTTGAGTTTACTTATGAGGATGGTACCACGGAGGTGTTCCGGATACCTGCAGAAATATGGCGATTTGATCAAACGACTATCACAAAAGTGATTCCCACCAGCAAAAAAGTAATCAACGTGACCCTGGACCCTTTTCTGGAGACAGCCGATGTGGATACTTCCAATAATTATTTCCCTCCCAGGCAGGAATTGAATCGCTTTGA
>JBGTCB010000359.1:0-3484 GCA_041748995.1 Saprospiraceae bacterium
GCGGCCAGAAGAGCGGGTTTAATACCATGTGAACTCTACGGAGGCAATGAAAATGTGCATTTTGCTGTTTCACCCAAAGACGTTAAAGATCTGGTCTATACCCCGGATTTTCGTGTCAGCGATATTGACATCAATGGCAAAATCTATCGGGCGATCATGAAATCCATTCAGTTTCATCCGGTGTCTGAAGAAATCCTCCATATTGACTTCCTTAAATTAGATGATGGCCGCCAGATTAAAATTGAAGTACCCGTGCGATTCACCGGTGTTGCACCAGGTGTAAAATCAGGTGGTAAGTTGACACAAAAACTGCACCGGATACAGATTAAAACTACCCCTGAAAATATGATTGATGAGGTGGTATTAAATATATCTAAAGTAAAATTGGGTCAATCAGTTCGGGTAAGAGATATCAAAATAAATGACAAAGTCGAGGTATTAAACAATCCGAATATCCCAGTTGCCAGTGTTACCATACCACGTGCTCTGAAAACTACCGAAATCGAAGAGCTTGAGGAAGAAGAAGGCGTGGAAGGTGCTGAAGCTGGTGCTGAAACCGAAACAACCACGGAATAATCTGACCGGTCTTTTTGACGATGTCCGGTGTGTGTTCCCCGCGTCAATCTTAAATTTACAGAGGATATTCTTACCTCTGATAAGATGAGCTATCTTTGGGCGTTCTTTATACAAAGAGAAATTGTCTAATGCCCAAATCACCGATCTCTATTGGCCTGGTACAATTGGATATTGCCTGGGAACAGCCGGCTAAAAACCTTTTGAAACTGGAAGAAATGCTTCGGGAGTTCGATCCCGTTCCGGATATCATTTTCCTGCCCGAGATGTTTACGACCGGTTTTACCATGAATGCAATGGCTATGGCAGAACCCATGGAAGGAAGTGCAGTTCAATGGATGAATGAAACCTCCGCTCAAATGCAATGTGACCTGGTTGGTAGTTTGATTATTAAGGAAGATTCGCGCTATTACAATCGACTGGTGTGGATGGGTCCGGAAGGCATTCGGGGTAGCTATGACAAAAGACACCTGTTTACCATGGCCGGGGAAGACCGGGTTTTTACTGCCGGACATGAACGTTTGCTTGTACAAAAATCGGGATGGAACTTCTACCCCTTTATTTGTTATGATGTCCGGTTTCCGGTTTGGTCCCGAGTTGGTCGTAAGGCAGATGTCATGGTTTTTGTGGCTAATTTCCCGGAAAAAAGAATTTCTGCCTGGACCCATTTATTGATTGCCCGGGCCATTGAAAATCAGTGCTATGTGGTGGGACTAAACAGAATTGGGTATGATGGTAAAAACAACTATTATAACGGTGCCTCGGTAGTTATTGATCCACTGGGTGAAATTATCCTGACTTTTGAAGAACGCGAAATGATCGATGTGGTATCGTTGGATGGAGTACAGCTGGAATTAATCCGTCAAGATTTACCCTTCCTGGACGATGCAGACCAATACCAGATCATCTAAATTCAAAAGTATTGATACATATTAAAATTAATTTACATATATTTCGGACTGAAAATCATTAAATTTGAAAAGGGTACATCTGTTTTTATTCATTTTCATTGTCGGTTGCACCAGCACCAGAAAGCTCTATCATACCGGCCAGAGTCATAAAACGGATGAACAGGTAATCAGAAGTTCTATTGCCGAGAAAGCCAATATGTTTGTTGGTGCAAAATATCGCTATGGTGGTTTGGATCACAAAGGGTTCGATTGTTCCGGTTTGGTTTATTCCGTATATAGAGATCATGCCATAACCCTACCTCGTTCTTCCAGAGACCAGATGGGTTTGGGAAAGAATATTTCTCCTAAATCCGCTAAAGTCGGCGATCTGATTTTCTTCAGACAAAAAGGAAAAATCAACCATGTGGCTATCATCACAGAGATCAGAGCGGGTGATATCTGGGTCACACATAGTACTACTTCCCGTGGGGTCGTTCGGGAGAAATTATTTGAATCACCTTATTGGACTTCACGGATAGAAGAAGTAAGAGATGTAATATCCGGTCTGGCGGCTAAATAGAGGTTGAACCATCCCTTAAGCTACTTCAAAGTTTTTATCTTCGCCTTTTTGGTGGATTAACCATGAGCAACGAATGATGACAAATGTGATCTTATTTGGTCCTCCCGGATCAGGAAAGGGTACCCAGGCACAGAAGCTGGCGGAAAAATTTAGTTTTCTTCACATCTCTACGGGAGACTTGTTTAGAGCGGAGATTGGAAATAAAACGGATCTGGGTCGCGAGGCTATGTCGTATATCAGTAGAGGACTATTGGTACCCGATGAAATCACCATTGGTATGTTGCGAAAAAAAGTTGAAGAAAATCATGAGGTAAAGGGAGTCATATTCGATGGTTTTCCCCGAAACGTATTGCAGGCGGAGGCACTGGATGACTTGTTAGCCAAGCGTGACCAAATGATTGCCGCTCTGATTGCACTGGAGGTTCATGACCAGGAGATTATCAATCGTATACTGGAGCGGTCTAAAACATCCGGTCGAACCGACGACGCCAATGAAGATGTTATTAAAAACAGAATTGGCGTTTACAAGGACGAGACTACTCCGGTTTTTGATTATTATCAGCAGACCGGACAATCGTACCGGATAAACGGAATGGGAAGCATTGAAGAAATTTTTGACCGGCTTTGTGATCTTATTGAATCATTGCAGTCATAGACCACTCTAACCTTCCGGCTACTTTTAGTTTTTTAATCGTATATAATCAGGCTCCGGATGGCAGAAGAAAATTTTATTGATTACATTAAAATCAATTGCCGTTCTGGTCACGGAGGACCGGGTGCCGTGCATTTTCACCGGGACCGTCGAAATCCTAAAGGGGGACCCGATGGGGGTGATGGAGGCCGGGGTGGTCATATCATTTTAAGGGGTGATCGAAATAAGTGGACCTTATTGCATTTAAGATACCGTAAACATGTCCTGGCTAGTGATGGGGGATCGGGTGGATCCAGTCGGAGTACCGGTGCAGATGGTGAAGATGTCATTCTTGAAGTGCCTCTGGGCACCATCGCCAAAGATGCGGAAACCGGCGAAGTCGAATTTGAAATCATGTCTCATGGGGAGGAGAAAATCCTGGTTGCCGGGGGAAAAGGTGGATTAGGTAATTCAAATTTTAAGTCTGCTACCCGTCAGACTCCCCGATTTGCCCAGCCCGGCATTCCCGGTCAGGAAGCCTGGAAGATCTTTGAACTGAAAATCCTTGCGGATGTAGGCCTGGTAGGCTTTCCCAATGCCGGAAAATCTACTTTACTTTCCGTTTTATCGGCTGCTAAACCAAAAATTGGTTCTTATCCATTCACCACCTTAAAACCGAACCTGGGTATCGTAGCGTATCGGGATGATCAGTCTTTTGTGATGGCGGATATTCCCGGTATCATTGAAGGTGCCCACGAAGGAAAAGGGCTTGGTTTGCGTTTTCTCCGCCATATTGAGAGGAATGCTGTA
>JBGTCB010000360.1:0-4595 GCA_041748995.1 Saprospiraceae bacterium
GCAGATAAAGTTGGGATCTTCCATTTCTTGCTGAGCGGTAGACGATTTTTTCTCCATCCGGCGACCACACCGGGCTATGGTCATTTTGATTTCCGGTGGTGATGGGTCGATTATTGCTACCATCGCTGCTAATCATCCAAATATTCGCCAGATTGGCATCACTCATAATATCCTTGAAATTTCTCACATAAATAATCCGGTCGGCATTCGCTGAAATCTGCGGATCAGAAACAAACTCCAACTCAAAAATATCCAGCAGTTGAAATTTATCAGCCGGTACTTTTTCCTGGGCAAAGAATGCATGGCCGAGGGTCGTAATGGATAAAAAGACTAAGAAAAACTTTTTCATATCTGAAAAATTGGTCTGATGATCAATAGAATTCACCCGATGAAGCAGCCATAGAATCAATGATATAGATTCCAGGCGACTGTTACAGAAAGCCCAAAATACATCATTTCAAGAATCTTGGCTGCTGAAGCTTCGCTCCTGATTTAATTGATGACCACCTTGTTGAGATCGAGCCGAAGCTTCCTGACAGGCCCGGGCAAGGATAGTGATGTGCGGGCATTTCTATAATTCATTAGGTGACCTATTCTCTTATAGGTGTCATTTCTTCCTGACGGGTAAGAATGAAGTGATTAGGGCCCATGATTTCGTATTTATCCTCGCCCACCTTGCTGATCTTAAAAGTGGAATTCGGACCTTTCTGCAGCCCAAAAATATATAAGCTGTCTCCTCTGATCTCCCATTGACCTACATCATCAATTGCCCGTCCCATCGCTGATACTTTGTAAATAAAGGTTTGATCTGCTTCAAATCCGAAATTGATCTCCGAAGTAACATGAAAACCTCTTACATCGTCCGGAATGTTAGCCTCACTGACTACTGCCCGATAGGTTCCTGGAGTGACAGTAACTTGTTCTTTTATTTTGTCTTGCGTCTCGCCAGAACCTTGTGAGGCACATGATAATGCAAAAATCAGGCACACAAGAGAGAGCGAGAGGATTCGAAACGTAGGGATCATAGAATGATTCATTTAAATATGTAAACTGGTGCAAAGATATAAAGGGTACCTTTAATAACCTCTGAAATTAGGCAAATTCAAAAAGAACCAAGCGAGACGAGGCATCGCCAGGGAGATTAGTTCAAAATATCTAACACCATTGATGGCTTCTTTTCCGCCATCTCATCATCTTCGAAAGCCTCACGTAGTGACTATTATGCTCGGTTTCGCTTCTTTGATCTGACGAAAAATAAGCTCATCACTAATATCAGATACTTCGAAAATGCAGCACTAGCTGGAGCTAAGTGACTGAGGGATAACGAAGTATCGAGCAGGTTATTTTTGAATAGCTTAGCGGTTGACAATTGAACGGGGTTTTAGAGGTACCCTGGAATGAATCTACTGAATGGCGAAATATAGATATCTGTGATTATAGTAGAATCCTACCCGTTGAGGACACTGTGACTGTTTACACCAGGATCTAGACATGGGAGTTTTGTTATGAAAGGCTACGAATATACCTTTTAAAGAAAAAGAGTTTTTTCTATAGGTAAATCACGAACTCTTTTTCCACAGGCACTATAAATCGCATTGGCAATCGATGCTGCTGCCGGACCCTGAGCTGCTTCTCCGGCTCCTAACGGTGGTAATTCAGGATGATTGATGATTATTACCTCGGTTTGAGGAATTTCCGGATACCGCAATATGGGATATTGGGTCCAGTCTCTACTGATAACCTCATGTGGGTTAAACTGTACTACCTCGCGCAAAGTCCAGCTGGCTGATTGAATCATACCCCCAGCTGTTTGATTTTCTAACCCATCAATATTTATCGCTTCACCGGCATCAAGGACCGCCCACATTTTGAGAAGCAAGACCGATTTATTTTCCAAATCAACTTGCAAGCGTGTTGCCACGGCACAGTAGGCTGCCGTATTCTTATAGCGTGAAAATCCATATCCGACACCGGTGTCGGTCGGATTATTGTCTGCTTCAATAGCATCCCGTAAAACCTTGATGACCTGGATAGCCCGTTCATCCTTTAAATGCCGGATCCGGAATTCCAGAGGATGCATGCCGGCAATTTCGGCCAATTCTTCGACAAAGGATTCCATCGCAAAAATGTTGGCATAGGCACCGAGGCTTCTTAATGCGGAAGTGCGTAAAGGGCCCTGCACAAAATGATCCACTATTTCAGTCTGTGGTATATCATAATAAGGCTCCGCATTACGCGTGCCACCACCGACACCTTGCGGTCTGTCGAACTCAAAGGGAGTTTTCAGATACCTTCCAGCCAGAAGGTGTCCTGCTTTGCCCCGAGGCCGGGTACTATGAGAATCGGACCAAAGTTGATAATTCCAGCTTTTTATTTTATCCTTCTCAAGCGCGGCCGAGAGTTGCATCCGCATAGCCGAGCCATAAGGATCCCATTGGTGCTCGTCTTCCCTTTGAAATTGTACCCGGATCGGATGGTTAGGATGAGCTAAAGCCAGGATCGCAGCATCAGCAGCTGCATCATCAGCACCGTTGTGTCCATAACATCCGGACCCTTGAACTCCGGTGATTCTGATAGCTTCTGGCTCCAGTCCCGTCAGATCGGCGATAGTTGATCGCAATGGATAAACTCCCTGCGTATGAGACCAGATATGCAATTGCCGTCCATCATACCGGGCAACTGCACATGAAGGTCCAATAGATCCATGCATGATATAGGGCTTTGAATACACGGCCTCATGGGTGCCAACTTTTGGAGGTATAGCGTCCTTCTGGGTCAACATCCACTGACTCCAATTCTGTACTTCCGGTAAAACCTCATTTTCCTTCCACTCAGATCCTTCTCTCAATGCCTGCAGTGCCGTCACTGCCTGAAACTCCTTTTCTGCGATCACCGCCAGAAAGGATCCATCTTCAGCTACCAGCAAGACTCCAGGCATTTCTTCCACCTTGCGGTCCCAACTTAGCAATTCAGCCTTATAAACTGGAGGTCGCAAAACCCGGGCATGAAGCATTCCAGGTAGTCTCAGGTCCTGTATATACAGCGCATCTCCCCGCACGATAGAAGGCATATCCGGATGCGGATAGGGCTGACCCACCCAACGATATTTTTCTTTTGCCTTCAAACGGACATCATTTCTGATCGCCGCGGAGATTTGTTTGCCCTCTAACAACACCTGAAAAGGGATGTTGGCCGACCCATCTTTTCGAAGCACAATACCGTCCTGCAATAAAACTTCCGAAGTGGCTGTCTGCCAATGTTTTGCCGCCATTTCAATGATAATCTCCCTGGCAGTAGCCGCAGCTCGTCGCACCGACATGGCTCCCCTTTCTACCGACTGGCTTCCAGAGGTATAACCCTCGTTCGGGGTAAGTCCCGTATCGGCCACTACAATCTGAATCTTATGGGGCTCCAGGTTCAATTCTTCACCGGCAACCTGCTGCATGACAACTTTCACCCCCTGGCCCAACTCCATTCTGCCGGTTAGAATTTTCACGGTACCATTCCTATCAATTTGAAGCCAGGCGTCAACTTGCGAATCATCAGGCACTTGTTGCATGGTTATGTCAGATTGCATGTCCATGCTTTCGAACCAACAAGTCGATGGAACCCGGTTGAAGAGCACGAAACCAACACTGATTAAACTAGTATTAGTAAGAAATTGCCGACGTCCGGGAGATATCATTGACTACTGTTTTGGTTAAATATCCTTTACTACCTTTCGGATAGCTTTTAAAACTCGCGGATGCGAACCACACCGGCAAAGATTGATTTGTAGTGCCCTCCGGATATCTTGTTCATCTGCCTGTGGATTGCGGTTGAGAAGAGCGACGGCAGACATGATCATTCCATTGGTACAATATCCGCATTGTGCCGCCTGCTCATCTATAAATGCCTGTTGCACCGGATGCAATTGACCATCGGTATTTATCAATCCCGCCAGGGTGACGATGGTTTTACCATGTGCCGCACTAGTCGGAACCAGGCAACTCATTATAGCTTGGCCGTCCATCAAAATCATGCAGGACCCACACTGTCCTAAACCGCATCCGAACTTGGGACCGTTCTTTTCTAATTCGTTACGGAGTACATATAACAAGGGGGTCGACGAATCTATCTCCAGATCATGGATTTCCCGATCTACGGTCAACCGGATCTTCTCTTTCATAGGTACCACCACTTTTTGTTACCTACTAAAGTAACGAACAAAAGTGAGAAGTGAAAATATACGATGTACGATATTCGATATACGATATTCGATATTCGATGTAGTACCTGTAGCGTCCTGAAATAGGTTGACCTGGTTATGTAAATTTAAAACAAAAGTGTTTGGTAAGGATCAACAATATTATCTCGGCTATCATTTGTATGGATTTGCAATTTGAACCTATCATTCAGAGCTATATTTTGTATGTGAGTCTCATATTCGACTGGTGACATTTTTCCAAGTGCTTTGTGAGGTTTGTCATAGTTATAGGCAAATACGGCATCTTCAAGTCGTTTGTTTAATTCAGGAAGATTCTTAATATGCCAATGTTTTAGGTATTGGTTTTTAATAGTTCTGTTTACTCTCTCTTGCATTGTATTCTCATAGA
>JBGTCB010000361.1:0-2860 GCA_041748995.1 Saprospiraceae bacterium
GGGATTTCCACTACATATAGCACCTAACCATGTTCTTTTGTACCAATACTTCATCATCAGAAACTTACGTAGCCTCGGCAAAGTGTGGTTCTACTTGTAATGACACTACTTATCCTTCGATTAGCACCAATCCGGTCAGTACCTGTCCGGTCAGCATCCAGATTTGGCTTGTCACAAAATAGCTTCGGTTTATACTATAAACCTGTAGAAAACCAATTGTTTAAAAATAACCCTATGCCCGGTTAGTACGGATCATATGGTTGATTCAATTCAATTGAATAGGAATCTGGTAAATACCGACTACACAATAAGCAGACATGGCTATACTCCATTAATAATCAATTGGTTATAAAGAACCGTTCGTACGGTTCAAACGGTTAGTACGGATCATACGGTGTGATTCAAAGGAAAAGAAATCTGGCAGTCATCCTTCAATAACCCGGATAGCAAACGAGAGGTTTGATCACGGATAACAAGGGTATATTTCAACCACCTCCTCATTAAAAATAACTCAGTCACCTTGGTTTTCCCCCAGCATTTTACGCATCCGCTGAAGTTGTTCAGGATGATCGGCCGGGACCATTCCCTGGGAAGAATCATCGCGTTTAAATAGAAATTCCGCATCCTTTTTACCAGACCACTGGGATGTAATCCGGTAGTCTTCCCGGAATTTCACATACAGGTAGTTTGAATCAATAATCGAACGGGTGAGATCATGAATGTCAAACGCTTCAGCATATTTCCTGACCGGCAAAAGACCTTGTCTACAGTATTGAGCCAGATTCATTCCTCCCGTCACTGCTCCGGGCAATGATAACCCAAGGAGACCCGCTACCGTAGGCAACATATCCACGTTTTGGATGATACCAGAGACGGACTGTTTTTGCGTCTGATGGGGTAACTTGATGATCAGAGGAATATCGTAAACATCAACATGCGGAACATGATGATGGAAACAGCAATCATGAAATTGCATAATTTCCCCGTGTGGCGAGGTGATAATAATGCAACTCTGATCAAAGATCCCCCTGCTGTCGAAGAATATCAACCAGTTGACCCATGAGGTGGTCAAAATAGGATGTACAACCCGCATATTGGGCTCAGCGATAAGGTATTGCTCTAGAGAAGTTCTCTGGAAAATTAATCTTATTTTGGAAGTCCGGATTTCCGGGCTTTGACATTTAAATCAAAATGTTCATTATAATGATGGATTCGAATCGTAGATCGTGGATACCAATGATTTTAGTTTTACTGGTCAGCCTACTGCTGATTCAATGTAAGGTGGAGGAAGGGCCGGTCGAACCCCGACCGATGAATGTACTCTTTCTTGGCCACGATAGTGAACATCATAATGCCCGGGCTTTTATGCCGATGCTTCAGGCATCCCTGGCACCGGAAGGTTTTCACTTTATCTATACCTCCGATCCCGCAGACCTTTCAACCGACGTTCTGAAGGATTACGACGCCGTCATGCTTTATGCCAATCATGATGAGATCACCGACTCCCAGGCAAAAGCGCTGTTGGCATTCGTGAAGCAGGGAGGTGGTTTTGTTCCTGTACACTCGGCAAGCTACTGTTTCAGGAATTCGAAAGATGTGGTCAAATTGATAGGAGGTCAGTTTGAGTCGCATGATACCGCAACATTCATGGCAAAAATCGTTGCACCGGAGCATCCGGCGATGCAGGGTGTTACCGAATTTTCCAGTTGGGATGAAACATACAAGCATACGAAATTAACGGGTGACAGAACGGTGTTGATGGAAAGAGTGGATGCGGAGGGACAGGAACCGTATACCTGGGTTAAAGACTACGGGAGGGGAAGGGTATTTTATACCGCCCTTGGACATGATGAACGTACCTGGGCAAAACCGGAATTTCATCAGTTGCTTGAACAGGGACTTCGCTGGGCGATCGGTGACCGGAAAGCGGATGCATTGGCAAAATTAGACTTACCGTCTTTGCAATATTCTGAAGCCACAATACCGAATTATGAAGCTCGTAACCCTCCACCAAAATTGCAGGCACCATTGGATCCGGTAGCATCTCAGAAAAGAATACAAATTCCCCCTGGTTTTTCTTTGCAATTATTTGCTGCTGAACCAGATATTTTAAAACCGATCAGTGCATCATGGGATCACCGGGGTAGACTCTGGCTATTGGAGTCACAGGATTATCCAAATGAAATAAATCTTACCGATGGGGCTGGAAATGACCGTATTAAAATTCTGGAGGACACAGATGGCGATGGTAAAGCAGATAAGTTTACGATTTTTGCCGACAAATTAAGTGTGCCCACCAGTCTCGTATTTGCCAATGGGGGAGTAATTGTTTCTCAGGCTCCGCATTTTTTATTTTTGAAAGACACAGATGGCGATGATGTGGCCGATAAACGGCAGATTTTATTTTCCGGTTGGGGTACATTTGACACGCATGCCGGGCCTTCCAATTTACAATATGGATTTGACAATAAAATTTGGGGTGTGGTTGGATATTCGTCTTTTGAAGGAAAAGTGGGAAATGATATGCATACCTTCCGTCAGGGGGCTTACCGGTTTAATCCGGATGGATCCTGGCTTGAATTTATGGGCGCTACTTCCAATAATACCTGGGGTCTCGGATTTACCGAAGCCTTTGATGTATTAATTTCAACCGCCAATAATACACACAGTGCATTCTTAGGTATTCCCCATCGCTTTTTTAATGAAGTTGAAGGACTAAAAATTAAAAGTGTCAAAAAGATTGACGGTCATTATGCTTTTCATCCTAATACGGACAAGGTAAGGCAGGTAGATGTATTTGGTGGATTTACCGCTGCTGCCGGACATCATTTATACACCGCCAGAGACTATCCCCAGGAAT
>JBGTCB010000362.1:0-2805 GCA_041748995.1 Saprospiraceae bacterium
GTCTTAAAAGCAAGTTAGATGGGATTATTCATTGGGTTTTCGTAGTGAGAGGTAAAAAAATGCAATAAAGACGGGCTTGGCCCTGATGCGAATGCCGTCAGGGTGCTCTAAGCGGGTAAGGGCGGTTTTCTTTATTTGTCAACTGCGATATCTATTCGGTATCGTATATGCTCCTGAGGCTTCCATCTGACTATTTAGCCCAATCAGGGATTGGCGTGCCAGGATTAAAGAGCTCCTGGATGTAGTAAGTTCTTTTGTGTACATTATTGCAGTTTTCCGGCAAGTCAATTACATACTTACAAGGTGCATACACCGTAAGATCACCTTCGATCATCATGCTTTTTGGATCGCCATTGGGCAGCGTGTCCGCCAGATGGGGCCGTTGTAAAATACAGTGCCCGAGTTCATGAAAAATCAAGGCCTCCAGCTCCTCGGCATAATCCCAACATTTTGCATTCGGGTTGACCCGGATCTCTTTTTGAACTTCATCGGGGTCACCGAGGGAGTTGCATTCTCCGCATACCAACATGTCCAGACTGCTATCGTATTGCAAAATCAGATTACTAATACTTAAAACTACTCCCTGTTGAGCCGCCTCAGATATAAATTTCTCGACCAATAACCGAAAGTCCGGATGAACATCGTATATCGGTTCAAATAGCTCAACTATCCGGCATTGCAGAGAAACAATCACAACAAAAAAACAGATGAACCGGGCTGGAAAATTTAGAATCATTATCCAAATTAAATAAACAATTACCATCCAGACTTGAAAATATGATCATTCTCAATGAAAATCAAACTCAAAATTAGAAAGCTGAAATTCGGCTTCCAGAGTCAGTGGCTCAAATCTTTTCATTCCGACTTTTACTGGGTGGATTTTCAGGTTCTTCAAACCAGGGCAATTTATGGGAATGAAATTCATGATGACCAGATCATCCGAATATCTGATTCATAAGTATATTGTGAATAGCGGTCGGTGGAATATTTCTGTTTGTTTTTTCCGAACTAATAAAAACGGGCTTATCCGAATCATCGACCACTGTTTGTCCGTGTGATCCCTTTACAAGGTTTGCATCCAGAGGAATAAAATCCATCATGGTCCTAAATCCTAATTTTTTTCCCATTAATTTAAGGGCAATACGTGGAAAAATGAACTTTTTATCCGGGTCAAAAAACATCTCTGCCGGATCATATCCGGGTTTTTTATGGATATCAACTATTCGGGCAAAATCGGGAGCTTTTTTATCATCCAACCAATAATAATAGGTAAACCAACTATCTGGTTTTGCCACTACGACCAACTCACCGGAACGTGGATGATCGAGTTGAAATTGCTTCTTACCTGGCTCATCCAGAACTTTAGCTATGCCCGGCAAACCGTTCAAAAGACTAACGATGCTTTCCTTCTTCGAAATGTCATTGACGTAGATATGAGCGATCTGATGATCAGCTACCGCAAAAGCCACCGACTGACCCGCATCCAATAATTCGAGACCGTTTTCTTCGCGAATAGTTAGTAATCCGGCATTTCGAAAAGTCCTGTTTAAATGGATGGGATTACTGACTGGTACAATGCCGTACTCCGAAATAATATTGACCTCAACGGCTTCTCCCTCAAGGTAGGTAATCAGATCTCCTACTACCTGATCAATCTCAGTCAGATCTTTGAATATCCTTTGATCATCCGGACCAAATTTCTGCAAGCAATAATCCAAATGTGGTAAATACACCAGGAGAAGATTAGGCTTATGCCACTGGAATACCTTTTTGGAAGACTCAGCGATCCATTGACTGGACCGGATTGACGTCTTTGGTCCCCAAAAGTCAAAGAGGGGAAAAGTGCCGAGTTCCTTTTGAAGCCGGTCCCTTAAGGAAGCAGGATACGAATAGCAATCAGGTACTTTCAAACCATTTGCGCGGTACTGGGGCCTGGGGGTTACAGAGTAATCGACCGAAGAATACATATTGTACCACCAAAACATATTGGCACAGGAAAAGTCAGCGTCGATTTTACGGGCATTTTCCCAGATGCCAGGAGCCAGCACCAATTTATTGGATTGCCGCCAAAACTTAACCTCGCATTCATCCCTGAAATACCAGCCATTGGCTACAATTCCATGTTCACTGGGAGTTTTACCAGTTAAATACGTCGATTGAACAGAACAAGTGACTGCCGGCAACATCGGGTCGATCAGTGCCCGGTTCCGTTTGGAAGACCAGTTGGTTATAAATGGTGTATGCTCACCAATGAGTCTTTCCGACAATCCGACCACGTTGATAAGAGCAACTTTCTTCATCCTTTCAAAGTGACCAACACCCACTCCAACTCCCGGACAATAGATTGTACAATGTCTGTTCGCATGTCGTTGGGTAAGACATCCCAGGTATATGTCTCTACTTCCAGATGGTTGGTAAAATTCTTTTCTCTCCAAATGTCCAGTACATCAACAATATCCTGCCGGGTGGATATTAAAGCTCCATATTGCCCGGTGAAAACCGGAACATGAAAATGTGTCCTTAGCTCGGATCTCAAGTCCTTCCAGTCATCCAAAGCCGGTTTGAGATCCGGATACCGCGTCAGACTGCCATCGACTGCCCGGACTACTGCCTGATGGAGATAGATGGGCTCATCAAATTGCCTTAGTTCATTTATGCCGGTTGCTTTGCTTTCTTCGGAAATGATCTCACCGGAACTCAATGCAGCGCTGATTTGGATCCGGCCTATTTTAATATTGGCTTCTTCGATTCTGGCCAGAGCCTCCGATGATTTTTCGAAACCGACAGCAAAATGACATACATCAT
>JBGTCB010000363.1:0-7248 GCA_041748995.1 Saprospiraceae bacterium
CGAGGCAACCAACAATCTCGGATTAGGTCATCATCTGCAGATAGCTTATCCGGTTTATGATCCAACTTCTGAATTGCACGTACTCACAGCAAGAAACGGTCGCAATGATCAAAGAGTGATCGTAGACCGGACTTTGTGGGATTTTGGCCGCTGGGAAGATGGTCAGAAAGTTACCGATGACCGGTCGATTTACAGTAAGGATGGATTTGAAGCAGGAAAGATCTATGAGCTAGTCTATTACTCTTCCAATCCGCCGGTCGTTGGTCTCGGATTAGCGGCTATCAGAGACATCATAACATATGCAAAATATGATGTGGAGTGTATTTTTCCCGTGGAGTTTGGTATTGCTGCCGGTGTTTCCCAAACAGGAAGGTTTTTAAGGCAATTTAACTATCAGGAATTTAACGAAGATGAAGCCGGCCGAAGAGCCTTCGATGGTATGATGATTATCACAGCTGGTGGAGGACGGGGCAGTTTTAATCATCGTTTTGCCCAACCTTCGCGGGATGCGCACCGATATTCGGCATTTTTCTATCCCACTGACATTTTTCCTTTCTCCGGCCAAAGCCAAACCGATCCATTCACTCAGGAAAGTGACGGCATTTTAGCCCATTTGAACCCGGAACTTATACCCAAAATCATATCAGTTAATACCGGATATGAGTATTGGGGGCGTAGTGCCAGTCTGATCCATACCGATCCAGCCGGTCAATCAGATGTTAAACCTCATGAAAACGAAAGAATTTTTCACATTGCCAGTGGCCAGCATTTTGTGGATGGTTTCCCTCCCAGCCCTGCTAACAATGGACTCTACATTGGTAATCCATTGGAATTCAGACCTAATTACCGGGCACTTTTTATGAATCTCCTGGAGTGGGTAGTGTATGAAAAAAATCCACCAGAAAGTAATTTTCCCCAAATTGACGCTGGAGAACTCGTCACGTCAGAGGAAGTTCATTATCCAAAATTACCGTCTTTTATGCCGGCAAAGGAACCACAGGAGGCTTACCGGATGGATTATGGTCCGGAGTGGGTGCATGGAATTATTAACCATCAACCCCCGGTAGTGGGTGAAGCATTCCAAACATTGGTTCCTCAGGTTGATCCATTGGGCAATGAGATGAGTGGAATCCGGAATACCGAGATTTCAGTACCGCTGGCGACTTATATACCCTATAGTTTACGTACAGGACTGCCCGGTGGAAATGGTGAAATCGCTGACTTCAGGGGAACCTTTATACCTCTTTCTATTCGGGAAAAATCTGACTCAGATGGAAGGCCAGTAATCAGAGATCTCTATACCTCTAAAGCTGACTATATGGAGAAAGTGCGGATCCATCTGGAAGCTCTGTCTGAAGCCCGATATATTTTGTCACAAGATGTACACCGGATACTAGAAAGGTCGAGCGAATATTGGAATTGGATGCAACCCTTTGAAATAAAGGGGAGGAATGAGCTCAAAATCATGACATTCAATATCAGGTATGATAATCCGGGTGATGGGGAAAGTCGGTGGGAGGCCAGAAAGAATCAGGTAAATGATGTAATTGAAGGTGAAGCCCCCGACTTCTTTGGTCTGCAGGAAGCCCTGATAAACCAATGTAAAGATGTGGAAAAAGTCACGCGATCATACAAATGGATAGGGGTTGGCAGAGAAGATGGAAGAGAGAAGGGAGAATTTTCACCGATTTTTTTCAACCGTAAAAAATGGAAATTGGAAGAGTGGAATACTTTCTGGCTAAGTGAGACTCCCGGGAAACCTTCCAAAGGATGGGATGCTGCCCTGGAGAGAATTGTCACCTGGGGAAAGTTTCAAAATAAGAAATCCGGAAAAATCATTTTTGTATTTAACACGCATTTTGATCATCGGGGAGTGTTGGCAAGAATTAACAGCGCTAAATTGATCAGGCAAAAAATTGAAGAAATTGCGGGTAAAAGCAGTTTTTTATTGTGTGGTGATTTTAATGTCTATCCGGCTAGTGAGGCATATCTTGCCTTGACTAAACCAGGAAATAATCTTACTATTTTCGACACCAAAATCCTTTCGAGAACCAAGCCGGAAGGACCGCAGGGCACATTTTCAGGTTTTAAGGTTGAGGAACAGTTGCCCAGGGATCAAATAGACTATATTTTCTGTAGCGAGGATTTTGAAATCAAGAATTTTCAGGTCATCGTTAAATCTCAGGATGGCCTCTATGCTTCTGATCATTTTGCAGTTACAGCCAGAGCCAGTTACTAAAACCTTCTTAGACAGAGTTTGTAAAAGTCAAGCTTAGTAGAGAATTCGTATCTATTTATCCAGAAGCTGATATCCTTCAGGAGGAAAAGTAAGGGTTTCTTAAGTAAAATTAAAGGGCTCTGAGGTGATCTCAGAGCCCAATTTTTTTAAACTGCTGGGACTACAATAGAGATCAGATAAATAAATCGATAGCGAGCAGGCTTTAAAAATCTCAATCACCAGTTACGGTCTTTTAAATAATCATCCAACTCTGCCTTTGTCATTGGTACTTTATCCGGATTGGCATCGATCCAGCTTAGGAAATCAGCTTTAATTTCGTCGATCCACCGGGTATCAATCTGACCGGGTGTCCATTTTCCTTCTCTAAGGCGCTGATGACCAAATGCATCTCTCAATGCGGTGAATTCTGAACGGATGACAACCTCTTCCAACAGATGGGCGGGAACAAAAATAACTCCGGTTTTCTTTGCCAGAACTGCATCACCGGGAAAAACCGTAGCTCTTCCAATCCGCACAGGTTGATTGATCGAAGCCAACATCATCTCCTGGATATATGAAGGGTCTTGACCTTTGATCCACGCATTGAAACCTTCGATTCGTTCCAGTCCTTCGATGTCTCTGACCGAACCGTTGAATACAACTCCATTCTTAGAGTGTGCATATATTGAATTGCCCAGATTATCTCCTATGAGTGTACCGTCAATTATTTTACCATAACCATCAGCAACATAGACATCTCCGGTCACCAGGGCATCGATAGGCCAGGAATTGGTGCCACCCACTCTTCCCTCTGACTCTCCTTGTTTTTTAATTAACTCATTCCAATCAGGTCGGGTGGGGATATATTGAGCGGTAACTGCACGACCGACCATGACCTGGTCAGGTCTCATCACCATCCAATCACCTTCATACTGATTGTGAAAGCCGAGGTTACGCAAAGTCCCCCAGGCCTCTTCCATAGAAATATTTTTAAGTCGCTCCAATAGCCGTTCGCTAACCTTTGGTCGTCCATCCTCAAATCGATCTCCTGTCCATTGAGGGGATAGTGCTTTGATCTGTGCCGGAGCAGGAGTAACCTGAACCCCCTGGCTAAAAAGTGATGTACAAAAAAAGCCGATGACAAATAGACAGAAATATTTATTAAAATTCATGATACATATGATTTAAAATGTAAACCGTGGCTCAGAACTTTCGATGACCCTGGGAAAGATACTTAAATCCAAAACTAAAGACCGGATTGGCCTGATCAAAATTAAAAAAATAAAGGCAGAATTGAACTTCTGCCTTTGCGTTGCTTTAACAAATCCAGTATGAAATAATCTTATTCTAGGGTCTATCCCACCATACCCTGGTATCTAAAATGTCCGGACCCTGCCGGGAAATAGCGTCGTTCACATTTTGTGCATTGACACCCAATTCCGAAGAAGGATAGGTGAGCCGGCGAATAAACTGTTCACTTGATAAATCCTGACTGGGAAAAGGGTTTGGTGGCAAATCAGGGAAACCACTTCTTCTGAAGTTTGCCCATGCCTCAGGCCCGTTCGGAAAGGATGCTACCCAATATTGATCATTAATTTGCTCAAGGGCATTATTCGGATCAAAGGGTGAGGCAGCCAGGTAGCTATCTATCTCTTCAGAAGCAATCGCCGAATTTGCATCAAAAGAAGCCATCTGCTCCATATGAGCCCTTACTCCGTTATTATAATAGGTCTCGGCAGAACCACTGACCCAACCTCTGGAGGCTGCTTCAGCCAACAACAGTTGAGTTTGTGCATGAGTTACCAAAAACATCGGCGCATCCACTTTCATAACCCGGAGCCGATCAGCCTGACTGAAATCGTAAAAACTAGCCAATCCCAGGCTGGACGCTACAGCTATGACCGTACTATTGTCATGACCCATCGGCATTCCAATCTGTACAGCCGGATCATTAGATCCGATATCTGGTTTTTGTTCCGGCCCTGATTTGGCACCTACATACCGGATAGCAATGGCAGCGAGTCTCGGATCATTGTTTTCCTTTAAATAGTCAACAAAGGAAGAAACGAGATAATAGTTATTAGCCTCGGTGCCGTTCAGAGTAGCTCCGAAACCATTGCGATAGTTGTTATCATGCCGGATCACCCAATTGTCAGCATTCGATTGCATAACACCCGGTGCCGCGGCCTGCACGATCTGCTGAGCTTGTGCCGGATCTACCTTACTGAGCCGCATGCCGGCCCTTACCAGCAAGGAGTTACCCAGTCTTTTCCATTTTTCGACGTCCCCGCCATAATTGATCTCACTGGTTTCTATTCTGCCACCAGCGTTCAATGCAGTGACTGCTTGTTGTAATTCCTGTATAATCGAAGGATAGATCATCTGTTGTTGATCGTAAACTGGCAATACAATTTGGTCAGTAAATCCTTTACCACCGTCAAAGTAAGGGATATCTCCATAACTGTCTGTCAAAACCATAAAGGCGTATGCCTGAGCAATCCGTGCCATCTGAACCAGATTGCTACGGTCAGGAAGACCTTCAGCCCGGTCGATGACATCACGGGTATGTCTGATCACGGAGCGATAGTAATCGATCCACATGCCTTGTGTCGAGTTTCGATTATCCTGATTGTAATTAGCTCCCGTAAGGACACCTGAGTTGGGGCTAATGATATATTGTACAATCCCAATGTCATATACTAAAGTACCTCCGGGAAACGACAAACCCTGACTTGCATTATTGAATATAAACGCCGGATCAACGGAAGTCGGACTGACCTTATTGATGTTGAGTTCATCAAATCCATCGTCGCAGGATACCCCAAAAATCAATAACAAAACAATCGCACTATAATTAAGAATATTTGTTTTCATGACCATTTGATTTAGAATTTAACATTAAGATTAAATCCAATACTTCGGGTGGAAGGAACCCCTGTTCCCTCAAGTCCAACAACATTATCGGATGAATAACCAAACGTTTCCGGATCAATGTTCGGTACCCACTTCTTTAACAGGGCAACGTTATTAGCTACAAAGCTAAGTACAACAGATCGTACCGGAACTTTACCGGTTACAAATCTGGTTAAATCGTAACCAGCAGTAATCTGGCGGAGTTTCCAGTAACCCGCATCATATACAATGGGCTCCACTAATTGCTGTGACCGGACTACTTCCCAATATGGCTGCACACCAGCTGAGACAGTATTGACTTCACCCGCCTCATTGACTCCCTCACCAATGACGCCTCCTTCCCTGCCGGGAAGGGTGATTTTATGTAGTCCGTGCCGGATGGCATTGAAATTTGTACCAGACATCATTTTTCCACCCAACTTAAAGTCAATTAAGAATGAAACATTGACACCTTTGTATTCAAAACCATTGGTAAAACCCCCGACCCATCGCGGCAGTGCGGTTCCAAAATAAATCAGATTGGTAGATCGCAACGGAACTCCATTGCCACCAAAAACCTGACGGCCTTGCGCATCAAACCGGTAGCCAAAGCCCGTAAGCTGACCCAATTCTTCGCCGACTACATGATGCAGGAATCCGTTAAAGATATGCGAGCCCACCCGAATATTTTCACCAGGCTCATCCGTCAGGAGACTCAATACCTTAGTCTTATTGTATGACCCATTAAAAGTAAAGTCCCAACGAAAATCAGCCGACTCGATTGGAACCAGATTTATGAGCATCTCAATTCCCTGATTGCGACTTTCACCGCTATTAATCAAGGTATTGACGAAGCCGGATGCATCGGAGATCGTCGCGGAAACGATCTGATCCTGAGTGATCTTATGATAGACGGCCAAATCCACATTTACCCGATTATTAAACATCCTCAAGTCGAGGCCGATTTCAGTCTCCGATGTTCTCATTGGCTTAAGGTTGGGGTTTGGTAGCTGATTACCAGCAGACCCCCCCAGGGGTTGCAATGCACCGCCAGGATTTGCAAAAAGGTTCGCATTAATGCCATAAAAAAGTACATCAGAATAGGGTGCTACGTCTGTATCACTGCCAACCTCTGCATAAGCTACCCTGACTTTACCAAAATTCAACCACGATGGTAAACTGGCAAACGACTCACTAAATACATAACTAGCCGAAACGGAAGGATATAAGATACTCCGGTTTTCAGATGATAAGGTTGAAAACCAATCATTACGGACGGTACCATTGATATAGAGCTGCCGTCTGAATGATAACTCCAGCGACCCATAGAGGGAATTTACGGCCCTTTCGGACAAGGAATAAGTTGGGTCTTTTACCCGGGCATTCTGTACCGTATACAGATCACGAACGACAAAATCAGTTACACCTACCCGGTTCCGGTCAAACCGGCGATACATCTGATTCCCTCCCGCGGTCAGATCAATTCCAAAGTCACCAAACTCCCGGGTAGCATATAGTAATAAGTCCATGTTCGTTTCTCTGAAGCGCAGACTCTCCTGAAAAAAGTTTCCGTTGACAAAACCAGCGGGTGGAGGACCGAGCGAAGCCTTTCCGGTAGGTTGATTGTTGGAATCCTGGTCTCTTGACCAATAATCCTGACCTACTCTTCCCTGGACATAAAGCCACGGTAGGATATTATACTTGACAGAGATGTTTCCAAAGATCCTGTCCCGGTTTATGTTATTAAATTGTTCGGATAGAACCCAGTAAGGGTTGGTACGGTTTCGAAACCGGGAATAGACAAATTCATTGCCATCAGCATCAAATTTCTTTTCCTCCAAAAGGGACAAGGGCATTGAGTTCGCCATATTGTAAAGTGATGTCGGGATTGTATTATCCTGATCTGCGACGTTCGGAGGATTTTCATTTTTTTCATTGGAATAGTTCACATTACCCTCAAAACTCAACTTGGTTGAAAGCTTATAACTAAAGCCCAGATTGATCGTTTTGCGTATGAATTCATTGTTGGGTGTAATGCCAAGACTTTTGAGGTTAGACAGGGACAAATTGAATCCACCCTGCTCACCACCGGAAGAAAGGGAAAGAGAGTGATTGACGTTTTGACCATTGCGATAAAA
>JBGTCB010000364.1:0-2644 GCA_041748995.1 Saprospiraceae bacterium
TAGAGGTCAGCGGTAAGCAATCGCACCCCCTCATTTAAATCGCTTTCATACAGATTTACATAGTCGGCCAAACGGAGTGGATTGCCGATTTTAATCATAACATCAGACCGAAAACTCTTTCCATCGGAATAATTTACGCCGACCGGTAATATCCGGATATCATCAACCTGCTTCTCACTATATGCACCAAAGGCCAGTCTGGCTGCACCTTTCTGCAAGGGGGATAATTTTTTCTGCATCCGGGTATTGCCTTCCGGGAATATCAAAATAACTTTTCCATCCTTCAAGGCCTCATGTGCCCTGGTAAAGGACTCTGCGTTGCGGCGCATATTGGAAAATCCATCGCGAAACCGGTAGATTGGTATCTGATTGGTCCCATTAAAAAACCAAACCCATCCAGGCTTAAAGACATCTCCCCGTACCAGAAAATGGAGTGGGCGATCCAGAAAACATGCGAGCAAACAAGCCTCTGAAAAAGCCATGGGGTGATTGCAGGACAGAAGTAAGGGTCCCCGGGGTGGCATATTGCTTGCATCTATTAAATAGATTTTTCTGAAATAGATCTTAAAGAGGGTCCCTACAATCAGTCGAAGAAATTTATATAACAACGGTATTTTTGAATTTTGTCCGAATCGGAAAAATAGTCATTTTAGTGAAAAAAGGATCGAAATATCTCATAGTCATTGCTGGTCCTACGGCAGTGGGTAAATCCGATATGGCGATTTCTATGGCAAACTGGCTATTTACCGAAATCATTTCGGCTGATAGCCGGCAGATTTACCGGCAAATGAATATTGGTACAGCCAAACCAACAGATGAACAACTGGACCGGATAAAACATCATTTCATTAATGAGCTCGATATCACCGAGTCCTTTTCGGCCGCCCATTTTGAGATGGAAGGCCTCGAGAGACTTCGGCTCATCTTTAAAACCCAACCGGTGGCGATTCTCTGTGGTGGTACCGGCTTATACATCAATGCTTTATGTTCAGGATTGGATAAGATCCCGGATGTGGATATCGAATTGAGACAAGAATTGGATGATCAATTTCACCGGGAAGGCCTTCAGTATCTGCAACAACAGATTATTACAAAGGATCCGAAATATGCATCAATCGTTGATATGCAAAATCACCGTCGATTAATCCGAGCCCTGTGCGTCATTCAAATGACCGGGAAACCATTCAGCAGCTATCTGAATGCGACTCCGCAACCACGGGATTTCAACCCGGTAAAAATTTTGCTCACTGATGACCGCAAGAACCTTTATCAGCGAATCAATCACCGGGTAGACAAAATGATTGCTTCGGGGCTTGAAGATGAGGTATCAGCTTTACGGACTTACCGGGATACTCAGGCGATGCAGACTGTAGGCTATCAGGAATGGTTCGATCATTTTGATGGTATGCGTTCCCGTGAAGAGACCATTGAACTAATCAAACGAAATAGCCGGCGATATGCGAAGAGGCAAATGACCTGGTTTAGAAAACACCATGATTGGACAAGCTTTCCATTTACGGATGAAAACAAGATCCGGGAACACATCACCGCAGCTCTGAAAGGTCACTAAGCAGGAAAAAAGTAGCAGATTTTCCAGAATAACCCGTGTATGACTCTCTCTCTACAATAGAATATGGACGCTTTCCGGAGGTCTGCCGATTATTGCTCTTTTATCATTGATAACCACCGGTCGTTGAATCAACTTTGGATTGTCTGCCAGCACATTGATCCATTCTTCCTCCGTAAGCTTCAGATCCCGGTATTCATCCTTGTAAAGTTTCTCTTCCTTCCGGACCAGGTCTTCGGCCTTCATATTGAGTTTTTGAAGTACTTCCCGAATTTCCTGCCGGGATGGAGGTGTCTCCAGATACAAAACAACCTCAGGCTCAACACCATGATTGAGGATGATATTGAGAGTTTCTCTGCTTTTACGGCATCTTGGATTGTGATAGATTTTCATACCTTCCCGTCGACGTTTATTCAAACGATACAAATTTACGGCTTATTATGATTTGGAAGCAAGCCTCTAACCCGGAAATCCTAAATGAAAAGTCTAAAAACACTTTAATTGAGCATTTAGGGATCGAAATTCTGGAAATTGGTGAAGATTTCGTGACCGCCAGCATGCATGTAGACCATCGTACCCATCAACCGGATGGCCTGTTACATGGTGGAGCCTCAGTCGCTTTGGCTGAGACGATGGGTAGTTTCGCTGGATGGCTATCGGTAAACGATCCAACCAAAGAAAACGTTGTAGGTGTGGAGATTAATGCCAGTCACCTTCGTCCCGTCAGGGAAGGAACGGTGATTGCCAAAGTAACTCCCATTAAAATCGGAAAAAAAGTTCAGGTTTGGAACATCCTGATCAGCCAACAAGAAAACGAAATCTGTTTATGCCGTCTCACCACCATGACCGTCGCCCTGAAATAACTTTAGGGCACCTCTATTTACTCGTTCATGGTAAAAACAATTTCCTTCGAAATTTATTTAATAATATGCTGCACCATACTTCGGTGATCGCCTGCCCGGCAAGCCCTGGCAGACGGGTCAGTCAGATAGCTACGGCTATCTTCCTTCCTCCAGCCTTGTCTGGCTTGCATCTTATTAAATTTTTACTCATTCAGAGATAAATAGATGTGCCCTT
>JBGTCB010000365.1:0-2906 GCA_041748995.1 Saprospiraceae bacterium
CTTTATCGATTATTTAAAAATATTGTTTCGAGCTAAAAGATCTACTAAACCGACGGAAGCATCTTCCATTTTATTGACGATGCCATCGATTTTGGAAACGATATAATTGTAGAAAATCTGCAGAATGATTGCAACAACAAGACCGAAGACCGTGGTTAAAAGTGCCACTTTAATACCACCGGCAACAACGGAGGGTGAAAGGTCACCAACCGCTTCAATTCTGTCAAAAGCCTGAATCATACCAATAACCGTACCCATGAATCCAAGCATCGGTGCGATTGCAATGAATAGTGAGATCCAGACCAAACCTTTTTCCAGCAGACCCATTTGGACACTACCATAAGAGGTAATTGCTTTTTCAACCGCCTCCGGGCCATTGGGTGCATTCCTTAATCCTTCATAGAGAACACTGGCTGTTGGACCTGGTGTTGACTTGCATACTTCCATAGCACCCTCCAAATCACCTTCTGACAAGCGATCATCGATTCTTCGCATCAATTTGTCAGTGTTTGTGGTAGCCAGGTTTAATGTAATGATCCGCTCTATACAAAAAGCAAGACCTAGTATAAGACAGACCAATACGAAGCTCATAAAACGCCAGTCTCCATCAATAAAATATTGCTTCAGGATCTGAAAACCAGAAGCAGATTCTGATTGAGCAGCGGCCTCAACGGCACCAAATGAAGCTGCAATTCCAAAAACAAGCAGCAGTGCAAGTACTTTTCGCATAACAGTTAGGATTTTCGTTTACTAATGAGTTAAAAATGGATGGTTAAATTAAAAAATAATTGAATAGTAGATCGTTATGCCAGCCATTTTTTCCAATCATGCCGGTCCGATCCAAATTTTCTACTCCACAAAGTCAACTGCATTCATTGAACATTTTGTTGGATGGCCAATCTTCACACAGAACTTTTTCTATAGAAAGGCTCGCCAATATACAAGTTCTATTGCCAATTCAAAATGCTTTTATCCTGATTAATAAACTACAGGTGATATTTCGCGCAATTTTTTTATTTCTTAAGGCATTTGGGGTTTCATCTACACCGATACTACTTAATTGAAATCTCATTCCAAAAGGGGCAACTGAAATGATCGTTCGGATTATTATCAAACGGATTTAGCACAGGGGCGTTTAAGGCCTGTGGATGGTACCTATTTTGACTTACGGCGTGTCAAAAATACCGCATACTAACAAAATGTAATGGAGGATTATCCGGACGAAGCTTTGATCAACCCTAAAACTATTCCAGCATTTCCTCTCATGAAATCATTGCGGAGAGAGAGGGATTCGAACCCTCGATACCTTTTAGGGTATACACGCTTTCCAGGCGTGCCTCTTCAACCACTCGAGCACCTCTCCAAATTTTCTCTTTGGGGTGCGTAAAGATCGAAAATAATTACCAATATTCTGGAGATTAAGCCAGCTTACAAAGTAAGATGCGTTAAACCCTGTTTTGGTTGGATGGGTACAAACAGATCACTTGCCTGTTTGGTGGTTATTCTGGCTATCTCTTTGACGGGTATTTCGTAAAGAGAGGCTATTTTATCTGCAACAACAGGGATATAACTGCTCTCGTTTCGTTTGCCCCGGTAAGGTTGAGGAGCGAGGTAGGGTGCATCGGTTTCCAATACTAAAGATTCCAGATCGACTTTGGGTAAGACCTGATCCAGACCTCCATTTTTAAAAGTTACTACACCTCCGATTCCCATGAGAAATCCAAGATCCAGGATTCTCTCGGCCTGTTTTATACTTCCGGTAAAGCAATGAAAAACTCCCTTTAGACCTGGTAGGGATAGTCCTTCCAGTATCTCTAATATTTCATCTATTGACTCCCTGCTATGAATAACGACCGGCCATTTTTTCTCATGAGCCCACAGTACCTGAATCCGAAAGGCTTCAATTTGTTCCTGATAAAAAGTCTTATCCCAATAAAGATCAATACCAATCTCACCGATAGCAACGTAATCCCGCTGCCCGATCATGCTTTCTGTCTTTGCTAAAACCACTTCAAAATCTCTGTCGACACTACAAGGATGCAATCCCATCATAGCCTCGCAAAAATCCGGATAGTCTTGTTCGACCTGATGCATGGCTTCAGCAGTGGTCAGATCCACATTTGGCATCAGGATTCTGGTAATTCCAATACTCCGGGCCCGGTGGATCACCTCGGGCAGATCTTCCTCAAATTGGGGCAGGTATAGATGAGCATGTGTGTCAATGTACATTTATGCAAGATCTACTATTATAATGGTGTGACCAAAATTCCCGTTATTTCAATGACTTAAAAAAAGAGGATCTTAGACTACGTGCTTGGTATTCTATGTTATTTTATAGTCGGTTTTAGCTACTTTGGTTTCATGAATTCAATAAAGGGCACATTGTGGGTTTTCGCTCTGTTCCTCCTGGTGATTCCTGACCTCAGATCTCAATGGAATGCGATCGCTGGTTATGAGATATCCAGTGCTGATGCTGGAGGGGTGAATCAGGTACTGCAGGCCTTTAATATGGCATTTGATCATACAGTCAGTCTAACCGATATTAGAATTTTACATGGGTTTACCGCTGGTTTGCGATATCATTATGATCTTGGGGCATTTGAGCTGACCTACAACAGGCGATTTACCCGACGCATTGGGGATGAATATTTAGGTCTGGATTCAAAGATGCTTACTGCAAGATCAAATGTCAATTTTTTCTATGAGATCCGTACGTTTTCCTTTACATCGGAATTTGGAAGAGCAGTAACTATTGGTGCCAGCATCGATTACAATACATACCTGACAGAAATGGATTATGTCCAGGCTAGTATACGGAATGTCAAAATAAAACAACGACCTCTTGGCAGCCGTTTCTTCATTGGCACCCATATAGCGAATAGGCCTAATCTGTCTTTTTCCGTCCG
>JBGTCB010000366.1:0-3904 GCA_041748995.1 Saprospiraceae bacterium
AAAAGTATGGAATGCCATCACCAACCCTGACAAACTCAAATGGTGGTTTACCGATATGGAGATCGATTTTCGTCCCGGTGGCAAAATAATCATCTATTTCAGAGACGCCGAAAAATCAGAGTCTTATGGTCAGATTCAAACCATTGAACCACCCCATCTTTTTGAATTTACCTGGGAAAATGAATTGGCTTCCTGGCGACTGGAGGAGATTTCACCGGGCAAATGCAAACTTATTTTAGTCTATAGTAAACTGGATAAAGAATTTGCAGTCAATGCGCCAGCCGGTTTCCACAGTCTCCTGGAAAGACTTGCCGCGATGCTGGATGGTACCCGGATCATTTATCCCTTCGGTACCGAAGAAAATGATCCTGAACATCTTAGAATACAGGCACTATATGAGGAAGCTATATTTCCGGTTTATCCCGAACTGAAAAAATTAAAACTCTAGGAGTCCGTTGAAATACCCAACTTGCGCTGATATTTCTATCAGAGTATTTTTTTCTAAAAAGATCGCAGCCGTTCTCGTCGTTTCTGACATTGTTGCTCCTCAGTCAGTTACGACCCTGTAGCTTCCTTCGTCTCGCCGCGTCAGAAAACGACGATTTACGGCTTCAGCATCAATCTGAGTATTTCAACAGCCTCCTGGTAGTAGAAAAAAGATACAATGCTCCGGTTGAAAGAGTCTGGCAGGCAATTACCGATAAAGATCTGATGAAAAAGTGGTATTTTGAAATATCAGACTTCAAAACCGAAATTGGTTTTGAATTTCAATTTTATGGTGAGGGAAACAAAGGAGAAAAATACCTGCATTTGTGCAAAATAACCGATGTAATTCCGCTGAGAAAGTTAAGCTATAGTTGGCAATATCAGGGATATGAAGGCAAATCAGAAGTTATATTTGATTTAGTAAATCAAGGAAAGCAAACGATACTTAGATTAACACATCGTGGCATTCACTCCTTTCCAGATCATCCCGATTTTGCTCCGGAAAATTTTGCTCAAGGCTGGAATGAACTGATTGGCACCCTATTAAAAAATATGGTTGAAGAAGAGGTGCAGATTTAATTGTTGACTTTGTACTTTACTTTATACTTTGTACTCTATACTTTATAATGATCATTATATTAGGCCCATGAAATATCAAACTTTTCCTCCTCCTAAAGAGCTTGCAAATTTTGTGCGCTTTTTTTGGGTTCTCGAATGTGAAGTGACATCGGGGGAAGTTTATACACATCGTACCATGGCCAGTGGATGTCCGGAGCTTCTTTTTCACTACGAGGGCACCTTTGACCATTTATTAGTAGAAGATAAAATCGAAGCTTCTTTTCTTTCCGGCATTCATGGGCAATCAAGGGTCCATCAGAGATTTCAAATTGACCGGAATTTTGGAATTTTCGGTGCCTACCTTTATCCCTATGCATTACCGGTAATATTCCGTTTACCTGCCTGTGAAGTCTCTGATCAGATGCCGGATCTCTTGCAATTACTAGGTCGGGACGGCAGGGATCTTGAGGAGAAAATGATGCTTGCCAGCAATAATGATGAGCGCGTTCAAATCATCAGCCATGAATTAATTTCCCGGTTGCAACATCATAGTTTGGAAGTTCATCCGATTCAATCGGCAATCAGGACAATGATTCATAGCCATGGTCAATCCAATATCCTTGCCCTGTCTGAAAAACAATCCCTATCGAGAAGACAATTTGAGCGTGTATTTAAAAAATATGCCGGATTTAGTCCTAAATTATATGCAAGAATCCTTCGTTTTCAATCCGTCTTCAATGAAATCGGAGGTCAACATAAAAACCTCACGAGGGTTGCCTATCAATGTGGATATGCTGATCAGTCGCATTTTATTCATGATTTTAAAGAATTTTCGGGATTCAAACCGGGAGAATTTCTAAACGAACAAAGTTCGGAAGGAATGATCTGGTCGCCATGATGTCGCATTTCTTCAATTTTTTTTCCGAATAGTCCGGTTTCTTTGTTCCACCAAATCATTTTTAAATATGAAGACTGACTCGATTATACCCTGCATTGGTTATAAAGATGCTTTAAAATCGATCCAATGGTTATGCGATGCCTTTGGATTTGAGAAATACCAGGTTTTCTCTGAGGATAATGACATCGTAGCCCATGCCGAATTAAAAATAGGACGGGCAATGATCATGGTTGGATCTCAGCAGCATGACAGCGCCTACAGCAAACTCACGATCCATCCAGGTGATGTCAGGGGCTTTGAGACCCAAAGCCCTTATCTGGTTATTGAAAACGAAGACATTGACAGCCACTATGCCAGAGCGGTAGCCTGCGGGGCTAAAATCGTTATTGAGCTCAGCGAGCCCGCCTATGGTGGCAAGAATTATTCATGTTATGATCCGGAGGGTCATCTATGGAATTTTGGATCTTACAATCCCTGGATAAACGGTCAGACCTCAAAAAATGAATCCGATACCGATGGGTTAGAGCAAATTGAATCAAGCTGGAATCGCGCTATTGCAGGAAATAATGTCACCGAAATTGAAAGATTTATGGCCGATGACTGGATCATGATTTCAGATTCCGAAAGAATCACCACCAAACAAGAATTTCTTGCAGTGATTAAGAATGGAGACTTAATTCACGATCGTATGGATTTTGAAACTATTCAGGTACAGGTTTTTGAAAAATCGGGCATCGTCCTGCAAAAAGGTACCAGTTCCGGAACCTTTAAGGGAAAACCATTTCAGACCTATGAATGGTCTTCGAGTTTTTATGCAGACACCAAAGATGGTTGGAAGGCGATTCAAACTATACTAACTTCAATCGTTAAATCCGGAAAATGATTACCGATGAAATCCGTTATGGGGTTGATTATTCTGATGGTTGCGGTGGGCATACCGGTTTCCATTATTATTGGTCAATATTATTTAAATTAAAACATGAGTCCTGAAACCTTTCGTCAATTGGCCCTTTCTTTCCCTGGAACGGAAGAGAATCCTCATTTTGATCGGCGGGCATTTAAGATTACCGGAAAAAGGATTTTTGCCACCCTGCATGAAAAGACCATTTCGGTTAATTTAAAATTACCTCCGGTTCACCAGAAAGAATTCTGTGCTCTTGATGAAAATGCTATTTATCCGGTTCCTAACAAATGGGGACTCCAGGGTTGGACTACTGTTGACCTCACCAAAATTTCCGATGATATTTTACTGGCCGCGCTGGAAACCGCCTACAACGATGCATTATCAGCGGGAGGTAAAAAGAAAAAGTGATATCCAAAATGATATCTCCTTATTTGATTTTTTCCTGCCACGGATCACTGCTCGTCTTACTCTGTGATATCAGACACTTGACGATTTCGTATTAATTTATCTGATACCAATACCGGATCTTTAGTTTTCTTCCGGGGGGATCTAAATTTTAGGTGCTTAGCCATATTTAGTGGGTAATTTTGAATTTCCATATTAGCATGAGTACTTATTTGCAATTAAACTATTTCGTAATAGATTCTAATTCAACATCAAATAAAGTCAGATATTGATCTACATCTCATGCTATTTCGCAAGCTTGAGTCTGTGGTTCAGATCCATATGCTTTAACGATGGTCTCTACTCCAAACTCTTTCCTACTTTTTGGCAGCAAAAAGTAGCAAAAACTGTCCCGCAGTACTGCGGGATGACCCACATCCAAGGTCTCCGCTATGAACGAACGATTTCCACCCTAAGTGGAATAAAGATCCTGTGGATCTTTAAGTGAGTGAACCGCGTGCGGGTGGGAGAGCAAGGCTACTACTCTGCTGACTATCAGCACCATATGCCTAACTAACTCTCTGATATCATTGAATTCTTCCATTGTAAACCGCTGTATAAAATCCTACGCTCCGACCTTGGTGTGGGTGCCCACCGTCAAATACTAAGCCGGA
>JBGTCB010000367.1:0-5258 GCA_041748995.1 Saprospiraceae bacterium
GAGTTGGAGCTGATCGAAAAAGCCAAGACCCAGAATAAACCAGTAGATGGCCTGGAAACTGTAGAATATCAGATGAGTATTTTCGACAGCATACCCTATAAAGCGCAGGCTCAAATGTTGATAACCTCCATATCCGCCGACGAAGCGGAAGATAGTATGATGGATACACTGATCTACTATTACAAGGAGCAGAATCTGGTCAAATTGGATCGATTGCTGAACAGTGATCCAACTACCAATCTTTACCGGAAAATATTACTGGATAACCGGAATGCCAATTGGATTCCGATCATTAGCAGCAAGATCATTGAAAGATCCACCTTTTTTGCAGTGGGAGCTGGCCATCTTGCCGGTGACTATGGTGTCATCCGTCTACTGATAAAGGAGGGATTTCGACTCACCCCGGTGCATTTCCGGGTTGCCGGAAGTTAAATTAAAATGCGAAGCCTTTAGTTCCAACGTGGCTTACCCAGGACAGTCAATAAATAAAAATCAGGTAGGTAAAGCCAGGGATGGCCATGAGATCCAGAAGAAGTTAATCGTCAGTTTTCTGATGATCGAAATCTACGTTATATTATTGATGGCAGAATGCTGTATTTTGATCTTTTAACCGGGATAATAAAGATTCCACCATGCCTACAGTAATTTCAGTCAGAGGATTTACACCCCATTGGGGAGATCGTTGTTTTATTGCGGAGAATGCAACTTTGGTCGGTGATGTAACCATGGGTGACGATTGCTCGGTGTGGTTTAACGCAGTGGTAAGGGGCGATGTCAATAAAATTACGATTGGCAACAAGGTAAATATCCAGGATGGTGCAGTAATTCATTGTACTTACGAACAATCAGAGACCTGGATTGGTGATGAAGTTTCTATCGGGCATAATGCCATCGTTCATGGTTGCCGGATCGAAGAGCAGGTATTAATCGGAATGGGAGCCATCGTCATGGATCATGCCATCGTGGAAAAAAATTGCCTGATTGCAGCGGGAGCCGTTGTCCTCGAAAAGACGATTTGTGAGTCAGGTTTTATCTACGCCGGAGTCCCCGCAAAAAAAGTCAAGGCATTATCACCCGAAGTGTTCAGCCAGAATGTATCCCGGATTGCTCACAACTATCTGATGTATGCCGGTTGGTTTAAATGAAAACCAGAATTAGGTCAGGACAATGTCTATTGCCTCGCCAAATAGACACCGGAAATAATCAGCAACAAACCGATGACATGGGCCGCGGAAAAGGGTTCTCCGTCTAAAAAGCCCAGTAAGGTAGCAATGACCGGTATCAAATAAGCGACCATGGAGGCAAAGAGCGCAGTCGTCCGCTGAACTAATGTAAAATAGAAGATGCTGGCGAGAACCGTTCCAAAAATGGCGAGCACAGATACTGCAGCCAATGATCCATATACCTGAGGATCTGTCAAGAGCCTATGAGTAAAATCGGTCGTGAATAAAATCACCAATGCAAAAGGCATCAGCATCACATAAGACAAAACACTGATCGAAAATGATTTCCGATGGAGGAGAAATCTGGCTACCACATTGCCACTTGTAGCATAACACATCGTTCCAAAAACGATCAAACTGGCAAAGAGAAGATTCGTGATGACCGGTCCCTGGATAGCCTGTGTCACAAGAAAAATAGCTCCCAGCAATCCGATGATGACCCCGGCGATGTTTCTGGATTGTGCCCGGAAAGCAAAAAAGATCACTCCAATGACGAGCGTAAACAAGGGTGTCAGGGAGTTGAGCATTCCGGTCACCGAGCTGGACACATGAGTCTGGGCAAATCCATAACAAAAAGCCGGTATGGCGCTTCCTGCCAGACCAACAACTAACAGATATTTGACATCTTTAAGAGGTAGATTTTTCACCTCCCGGATAAAGAAAGGAGTCAGAGCCAATCCGGCTATACTCAACCTGAGGCAGGCCATCTGAACCGGATGAAGAGCAATTAATGCTTTTTTAATTAGAAAAAAGGAACTTCCCCATACTACAGCGAGGCCTATGAGTAAAATCCAGTTGAGTCTCTGTTGCGACAACAATTAGTAATTGAGGCGCAAATATAGTTAAGCTTACAGCAAATATTTCCTAATCAAAGTTTGTTGAAGGACAATGAACTGCCCGGGATCTAAGTATTCATTTGTCAGATCAGAGTACTAATGTTTTCCGTTGACTTTTTCTTTAACTTCCGTCGCTTCCGTCACTTCCGCTAGTTCCTCCTGCGTACTTCCCAAATAAGCAGGGAGGTCCATGCCGGCCATCTTGAACAGGTCCTGAAGTGGAGGTATCGACTTGTACAATCCTGATACAAATTTGGAAGTGGCATTACCTTCTCCATTTTGCTGACCTCCTTCCCAGACAGTAACTTTGTCTATTTTCAGATTCTTAATGGCATCAACCTGTGTCTTGACCAAATCTTCCAGTTTATCAGCAATTAAAAACAGGACCGCATCTTTAGCACTGCCCCTGGCTGCTCCAACGATTTTATCAAATCCCTCCGCTTGCTTATTGAGTATTTCGTAAAGACCCCTGGCCTCAGCTTCTTTCATTGCATAGATTGCATCTGCCTGACCCTGAGCTTCCCGGCGGCGTTTGTCTGCTTCGGCTTCCGCATCAATGGTAATTTTTCTTTTTTCAATTTCGGCAGTTACAATAATGTCTGCTTCCTTAGATGCCAGATCTCTTGATGCCCGGGCTTTTTCCGCGTCTTTTTCGGCTTCATAAGATTCCTGGAGTGCTCTGGCAGCCTGGATTTTCTCAGCTGCCATGGCTCTCTTTAATGCTTCAGCTTCAGCCTCTCTCTTAAGAGCCTCCGATTGGGCGATTAATATTTGTGCTTTGTTTTCACCTTCGATCGAGTTTGCTTTGGCTTCCGCCTCACCGACCTGGGCGAGGGCATCCGCCCTGGACACTTCAATTCTCATTTCCTTATTGGCCCTGGCCTGCCCGATCGCACCCTCCCGGTTTTTCTCGGCAACTCTTACCTTGGCTTCGTTGATGGCATGAGCCGCTGCTTCTTTACCCAAGGCTTCGATATATCCTGACTCATCCTCAATGTCGGTGATATTTACATTGATAAGTGTCAGTCCGATTTTTTTCAGCTCACTGCCAACATTCGAAGCTACGTTGGTCAAAAATTTATCCCGGTCGGAGTTGATCTCTTCTATATCCATCGTTGCAACTACCAGTCGCAATTGACCGAAAATGATGTCTTTGGCAATATCCCGGATAGTTTCCATGCTCTTACCAAGCAATCTTTCAGCGGCATTAAGCATAGTGCCTTCGTCATTGGAGATGGCCACAGTAAAACGGGAAGGCACATTGACCCTGATGTTTTGGCGACTCAGGGCATTTCTCAGATCAACATCAATCGATATGGGTGATAAATCAAGATACTGATAGTCCTGGATCACCGGCCAGACGAAAGCCGCTCCACCGGCCAGACAACGGGCACTACCGGATCCGGTCTTTCCATAAATGACCAAAATTTTGTCAGACGGGCATCTTCGATACCTCGATACCAGAAAAATGGCCGTAGAAAGTACCAAAACAATAAGGCCTAATCCCAAAATTAAGTAAAGATTCATAGTCAGTTGATTGTGAGGTTATGACACATGTGGATCAAATATTTCTACTGGTTCAACCACCAGTAGATTGTCTTCTATAATTTCGATAATCTTGACTGATTTGCCGTTTTCCAGTCTCTCCCCTTCGGTCACGGCGTCCATTTCACGTAGTGAATTATTTAGTGTAACATGAATTTTCCCCTTTCCACGCCGTCTTTCGGGGATGGTCAGATAGACTGTGGCGTTCTTGTAGATCAATTCAGCCATATCCGCATTTCCAGATTCCGCCAACCTGGAAAAAAAATACATCAGGTAAGCTACCGTCATCATGGCAGCCAAACCAGCTCCTCCAGCCATCAGAATGACTTTCGTCGCTCCATATCCGCTGGAAAGAGCCATTACTCCCATCCAGCCAAAAAAGGTAAAAAATGCAATGATACTCCTTACACTTAAAAGAGTAAAAGAAGGATCCAGAGAAAAAGAACCATCCGATGAATCCAGGTCAGCATCGGTGTCGACATCTCCACCCAACAGACTCAAGCCGAATTGAATTATGAACAATAGAGAGAATATAATGGCAATCCCCCAGAAGATCTGCTCCATTGAGCTCAATCCATACCACCAACTTGTAATCGTCAACATCATTAGCTAGCCCCTTTACCTGATATGCTTAAAGTTAACATTTCTAACATAAATTCTCAGGATTCGTTCGACAAACCTTTCGGGTTACTCGGCAAATCTGAAAAGTAATGCCGGACTATTTAAGGATGGAGCTTGTTTTGAACTTAAGCTTATGGGATGTTTTTTACCTTTGCGGGGAACCTGAACCATGCCTGGTTGACTTACTAACTAAACTATGCAAGAAGTAAAATTATTCTCCGGAACGTCCTCTCAATATCTGGCTGAAAAAATTGCTGATTTTTATGGGGCAGATCTTGGTGACCTGGACGTACAGCGTTTTAGCGATGGCGAAATGCAGCCTGTGATTAATGAATCGGTGAGAGGAGCGTATGTTTTCTTTATTCAAAGTACTTTTTCCCCTCCGTCGAATTTGATGGAGCTGCTACTCATGATTGATGCCGCCAAAAGAGCGTCTGCCGGCTATATTACAGCGGTAATCCCGTACTTTGGTTATGCCAGACAAGACAGAAAAGACAAACCAAGAGTGCCGATTGCCGGAAGGCTTATTGCAAACCTGCTGGAGGCTGCCGGAGCCAACCGGGTGATGACCATGGATTTTCATGCCGATCAGATACAAGGATTTTTTGATATTCCGGTCGATCATTTACAATCGGTCGCTATTTACACCGATTACCTGGAAAACCAGGATTTGGAAAAGGTGATTTTTGCCAGTCCGGATGTAGGAGGGGTTAAGCGGGCTCGCCAGTATGCCGTGCACTTCGGGAAGCAACTGGTCATTTGCGACAAACAACGTATCCGGCCGAATGAAGTAGCCGGTATCAATGTTATTGGTGATGTGAAAGACGCCGATGTCATTCTTGTTGATGACCTGGTTGATACGGCCGGAACTCTTTGTAAAGCTGCCGATGCCCTCATTGAAAAAGGAGCCAGTGCCGTGCGGGCAATGTGTACCCATGCCGTATTGTCCGGAGCAGCTTTTGAAACCATCGAAAATTCTGCACTAACCGAACTAATTGTTACAGATACCATTCCTTTGCAACATCAATCACCA
>JBGTCB010000368.1:0-10209 GCA_041748995.1 Saprospiraceae bacterium
GAGTATTGAATAAAGACCTCACCGGAAGTATCAGAGGGGTCTTTAGAAATGAGTCCGGACTGTCATCCATAAAGATGATTGCATTTATCTACGAATCGGGTACTTTTAATAAGATCAGGGAGATCAGAAATCAGGAAACCCACAATCCTGACTTCTCTTCGGCAGTCAATTCCTCACGTGTTGATGAAAATGGAAATTTCTATCTTCCTTTTTTATCCAAAGGAAGTTATGAACTGGTTTTTGCAGGGTTTGATAATACCTCTCAGAATGAATTTATGGGTATTTTAAACGCCTCATCAACGACGGGCACCAATCTGCGGGAAATTTACGTAGAAAATGGAAATGTTCTCAATATCCAGGGCTCCATTGTGGAAGTACTACCGAATTAATTAATCGGGTGTCTTCTGGTGGGCCACGCTTTAATTTAACCATATTGGCAAGATAAATTTCTTCTCAACGTATTCTGTCTTTGGATCAGGATTAGATGTTTTGTAAAAATATTTTGATCTGTCTCAACCCTGGTCCTAGATTGGGCACTCATTATTGGAAGGCCAGAGTTGAACATCTGCCATGTTGAACTGGCGGGAATCAGAGGTCGCTACCTGTCAAGGTACGGCCTCTTTTTTGATTCTTAAAAACATTCTGGCTGTCACAAAATCTTAAGTGAGATTTGAAATTATCGCTTAACAAACTAATAAGGAATAGAACAATTTTAATGTTAAGCATTTGACTACATGAAAACTAATTCTGTAGTCAAATAATGTATCAATACTCCTGAAAAAAGAATGCAATAATAGTTGTAATTGCGTATATTTGTATTGATATTGTTACAATCAAAATAATTATTCCAATGAGTACAACAGTAGATGTATCTGCTTCTGAGCAGCAGATTTTAGAGCTACTCTCCCAGGCTTTAGAACCATCATTAAGCATTCCATTTGTTGCAATTCACAAAACTGGTTTAGATGAGCTTCGGTCACCAACTGACCTGGCTTGCTATGTGGCGGGAAAATCAGTAATTGGATTGTGTCTTCGTAATTGCGGACTTACACGTATACCTGATGCGGTTTTTCAACTCAAAAATTTGCGGTACCTGGATCTTTCGAGCAACGAAATTACGTCTATTCAACCAGCCTTGGCCGAACTGACGGAATTGCGTTCATTGATCCTTGCGGGAAACAGAATTGGCGATCTTCCCAACCTCAGTGCACTCAATTCTCTAATCCATCTGGATGTGGATGAGAACAGGATGGTCCATATGGGTGCCGATGTTTGTGTGTTAAAGAATCTGAAAAGCATTTCAATTTATGGGAACAGAATTCTTACATTGCCCAGTCAGTTTGACCAGCTAAGAAAGTTGGAGTCGCTCAATGTGGCCAACAACCAACTGAGATTCTTACCTGACAGTTTGTATGGTCTAACCAGCCTCAATTTTCTTAATATCAGTCGGAATCAGGTGACCAGTATTTCACCTCTTATCGGCAAGATGACTAAGCTGACTGTACTGAATCTGAGCCGTAATCAATTGGATGAGGTTCCGGATGAACTCGGTAAATTAAAGTCCTTAACGCATCTCTACCTGGGTCACAACAATCTAAGGGAGGTACCTTTAGCTTATGGTAAGTTAGCTAATCTTCAATATTTACACATAGGCCATAACAATCTGGCCGCATTACCAGAGTGCATTAGAAACCTTAAGAACCTCATAGAGCTGAGAGCAGAGGGGAACGGTTTTACAGAGCTTTCCGACCTCATCCTTCAGTTAGAAAATCTTCGATTCTTGCATTTGTCCTCAAATCGATTGAAGGTCTTACCAGATGGAATTTCAGTTCTTTCAAATCTCTCAGAACTCACTCTCAGGGCCAATGAACTGGAAAGTATTCCGGATAGCATCGGCAAGCTCAAAAAGCTGCGATACCTGGATCTGCGTGCTAACCAGATTCTTCAGCTTCCTTCCAGTCTGAATAGTCTAAAGAACCTGGAAAAACTAGATCTCCGATGGCTTAAGCTCAATAGGGATTCGGATGATTTAAGTAAGCTTGCAGGGTCAGGCTGTATTATCTACAACTGATAGAATTTCAATTTCCTGAAGAGGGAGGGAAACGATAAATTCAGAACCGCCTTCTTCAGGAAAACTTGCCCTTAGGCTTCCACCGTGCTGATATATAATCTGCCTGCATAGACTCAGACCAATACCTGAGCCTTCTTCTTTGGTGGTATAAAACGGGATGAAGATCTGTTCTCTTAAATCTGGTGGTACACCCGGGCCTGTATCCTTGATCCGGAATACTACGGAATTGTCGCGAATCTCCAAATGAACTGAAATTTTTCTTTCCAGGGCTTTAACCAATGCTTCGATCGCATTCTTAAGGAGGTTGATAAATGCTTGTTCCAGCTGTTCCACATCACCCTGAAAGAGGATCTGACGTTCTGGAATAAAGACTTCCAACGTAATTCCTTTAGCTTTCATAACGGTGCCCATCAGCAATAAAACATCTTCCATCAAAACCCTCGCATCCAGGGTTTCCAGATTGGGAAGCGGTATTTTGGTAAGCTTGCGGTAAGTCTCCGTAAAATGCAATAAACCTTCCGTACGTTTTTGAATGGCCTTAATAGCCATATGAATTTCATCCTTTGTTTCATTGTCTACTTCTTCCGTACGACTGATCAGGTCATTAGTTGAGTGTGCCAGTGATATGACCGGCGAAACTGAATTCATGATTTCATGAGTAAGTATTCTTATCAGCTTTTGCCAGGAAGTAATCTCCTGTGCCTGCAGTTCTTCATAAATATTATGAATGGAATAGATATCGTACGCATCATTTTTAACTTTCAGCTGTGTACGTTGTATAGCCAGTTGTTTAGTTTCATCCAGAATTACTTTTTTGATGAGTTTTCGTTCTCCCACCCGCATCAACATCATTGTTTTATAAATTTCGGCATCATATTTTTCAATATTGTCGAAGGAAGGAAAATAAGACTTGCGCAATATTATCTGCAAGGCTTTGTTCATAAAAAGCGTTTTTCCATTACGATCAAAACCGATCAATCCTGTCTCGACATTTTCCACCAGTGTCTGAAAGTACTGAAATTGAATTTCTTTTTCCAGACGTATATCCCGAAATTTCCCACTGATCAGATTAAATGCACCAAAAAGTTCTTTTTCAGATACTTCTGAATCTTTACGACTAAAATTCGTCTCAAAATCATCGTATTTGATGCTCATGAGAAAATTAGCCAGATTTCGGTTCGTACGGTTCACCAGGGAAAAAATACGAAAGACCACGGTGAGCGCTGCAATCATTAGAATTCCACCTAAAAAATATGATTGCTGTCTTACTAACATAAATAAACCAAGGGTAATAAAGATCACCAGCAGTGAGACATTCACCAATGCCTGGGATTTAAATTTCGTTAAGATCATTTTACAATCTGTTAATCTTTAGCATCCTTACAAAGTAAAATAGATGAGAACAATAGTCGACTTAAGCATTAATATGGATATGATTCCCATTTCTATCTGCGATAAACTACCCATCTGTCTACCAGAAGTTCTGATGTCTTGCTTATTTCACAGAATTAGTTATAAATTCGAATGCGAACATTCTGTTCTAAATACCATATTTCTCTAAACGTCGATAAAGGGATGTTCGGGTCAGACCCAGTTCAGTGGCTGCTTTGCTAATATTCCCATTATACTTACGCATCACTTCCCGAATAAGGTTTTCTTCCATCTCATCGATGGTTGCCACCTTATCGATCTTATTTTTAGCTAACGGCTTATTAGAGGTTAGGATGATGTCCTCAGCGGAAATTACAGGTTTTTCACCCATAATTACGGTCCGCTCAATAATGTGTTTCAACTCCCTCACATTTCCCGGCCACTGGTAGTTGTATAGTTTATCCAGTGCCTCCCGGCTAAAATCAAGATTGGTTTTTTGATACTTCTTACGATACATGGCCAGATAATGATTTGCCAGAGGTACAATATCTGAATTACGAACCCGAAGTGGTGGTAACTGAATTTCCACTGTGTTAATACGATACAGAAGATCCTGTCTAAATTTTTGTTCGTCGACCATCTGATACAAAGGCATGTTGGTTGCACAAATAAGTCGGATATCAATTTTCACCGGTTTATTACTGCCAACTGGTATAATTTCATGCATCTGAAGGGCATGCAGAAGCTTGGACTGCGACGCCATACTTAAGTTGCCGATTTCATCAAGGAACAAGGTACCCTCTGAAGCTGCTTCAAATCTCCCTATTCGATCCTGGTGTGCCCCGGTGAAGGCCCCTTTTTTATGACCAAACAGCTCACTTTCAAATAGAGATTCAGGTATTGCCCCCATGTCTACCGGAATAAAGACCTGATCGGCTCTTGAGGACTTCCGGTGAAGTGCCCGTGCTATCAATTCTTTGCCCGTGCCATTTTCACCCAATACTAGAATGTGAGCATCGGTTTCAGCTACTTTGTCTATCGTGTTAAAAACCTTATGCATTTCTGCAGAATTTCCCACCATTTCTGTATATCGCTGATCGATAGACTCTGTTAGTGCTTGTTGAGCGTGCTCCAGTCGCTCTACTTTCTTTTCTGAGATTGAGTGTGCATAAACACTTTGGATCGTAGCCAGCATTTTTTCATTACGCCAGGGTTTTTCGATGAAATCCTGTGCACCGGCTTTCAGAGCTTCTACTGCAATATTTACATCGCTATATGCGGTCATAGTGACCACCGGAATAGCCGGTGCAAGCTCCTTTATTTTTTTTAACCATTCAAGACCTTCGGCACCACTATCCCGGCCTTTGCCAAAGTTCATGTCCAGGATGATTACATCTGGCTCATGCTGACGAAGTAATCTGGGTAATTGATAGGGATTCTGATCTGTAAAGACAGATGCAAAATGTTGCTTCAGCAGAAATTTGAGAGAAAACAAAATATCTTCCTCGTCATCAATGATTAATATTGTCCCCTTCTTTGTCATAGCACAAAGATAACGATTCGGTGTACGAAAACGTACAATTAGTGACCGATGTCGTACAGTTTTTTTAAATAGCGATTGCGTAAGTCTCTGACTGTCTGACATATAGATTATTGGCATATATTTTCATATCATTTACCTGGTATGGATAGAAAAATTGAAAGAAAGAAATGGCGGTGGCAGCGAGTGTTGCCAATTGTCCTTATTAGTGCACTGGTTATCTATTTTGGTTTGAATGTGTACAAATCCAGTGGTACCAGTCGACTTAATGTTGAAACTGAACGGCTATTACTCGATACCGTTCATGAAGGTGCTTTTCAGGAGTTCATTCCTGTTACCGGTGTCGTTCTCCCTTTAAAGACGGTCATTATCGGTGCCATATCGGGTGGTCGGGTTGAGCAAAAATATGTTGAAGATGGAGCCATTCTAAAAGCCGGGCAGCAGATACTCGAACTCAGTAATCCCGATCTGCAACTTAATTATCTCAATCAGGAAGCATCAATCGTCGCTCAAATCAACCAAATCCGGAGTAATACGCTTATGATGGAGCAACAAAGTCTGAATCTTCGGGAGACAGCTCTGGATGTTGAATATCAAATCGTTCTGAATGAACAGCGGGTCACCAGAAACAAAACTTTATTTACCGATGGCGTTATTGCGGAAGTTGAATTTCAGGAAAACAAAGACCAGCTCGATCACCTTTTACGGAGAAAGCAATTGCTGATGCAAACGATCAATCGGGATAGTTCTGCAGCGGTACTCCAGCAACAACAGATGGAAAATTCGCTGGATCTGATGACACGAAACCTGGAAATTGCCAAAAAGAGTCTTGAAAATCTTATTGTAAAGGCTCCTATAGATGGCCAGTTGTCCGGACTAACCTCTGAATTGGGTGAGCTCATTGTCGAGGGAAGTCAGATCGCCCAAATTGATGATTTATCAAATTTTAAAATTCGGGCCCAGGTAGATCAGTTCTACATTTCAAGGGTATTCGTTGGTCAAACCGGTTCATTTCAACATGCCGGAGATTGGTATAACCTCAGCATCCAGAAAATTTATCCTCAGGTAATTAATGGTGCTTTTGAAGCGGACATGATATTTACGGAAAAGACGCCCGATGGGATAAAACGGGGCCAGACTGTATCTGTCAAACTGGAGCTTAGTGCTCAGGAAAATGCTTTGATGCTGGCACGGGGAGGATTTTACCAGACAACGGGTGGAAATTGGGTTTATGTACTGGATCCGGCATCAGGAGTGGCCCGTAAAAGAGACATTCAGATCCGCCGGCAAAATCCAAATTTTTATGAAGTTACAAGTGGACTTGATATTGGAGAAGTGGTGGTGACTTCCAGTTATGAGAATTTTGGCGACAAAGATGAATTAATTTTAAAATAGAAACATTCACAAGAAAATAAAATGATGATCAAAACGGAAAAACTTGTAAAAGTATACCAGACAGAAGATGTTGAGACCACCGCACTCAATCAGGTTGACATTCAAATCAGTGAAGGAGAATTTGTGGCCATTATGGGACCTTCCGGTTGCGGTAAATCGACGCTTTTAAATGTTCTCGGTATGATAGACAGCCCCTCGTCAGGCAATTACTTTTTCCTTGACCAGGAAGTTGGCCATTTACCGGAAAGAAAAAGGTCAAATATCCGGAAACACAACCTGGGTTTTGTATTTCAGAGCTTCAATCTTATTGATGAGCTAACGGTTTTTGAGAATGTTGAACTTCCGATGCTTTATACCAATACACCTTCAGCAGAACGAAAAAAGCGGGTAGAGGAGCTTTTGGAAGACATGAAAATGATGCATCGTCGCAACCATTTTCCTCAACAACTTTCCGGAGGTCAGCAACAAAGGGTGGCTGTAGCCCGAGCTATTGTCAATCGTCCTAAATTAATTCTCGCTGATGAACCTACTGGTAATCTTGATAGTGCAAATGGTGATGATGTCATGCGATTATTAGCTGAGCTAAATGCGGCAGGCACTACTATTGCTATGGTGACACACTCACAATATTGTGCTGAATTCGCCAATCGAATTATCCGTATGCTTGATGGTCAGGTAGTTACAGAAAATGTAGTCAGACAGTTTTTATGAAACAGTAAAAATATCAGTCTTTAAATGCCTGATCAATAAGGACGAAAATTTAAATAGCTTAATATTTATTCTGCCAACAAACTGCCATCTAAAAAAATATAGTTTTGATTAAACTAGTGAACATAGAGCGCTATTACAACCAGGGGCTTCAAAAAGCCTGGGTTCTTCGTGATATCTCTCTAAATATTAAGCAAGGAGAATTTGTCTCTATTATGGGCCCCAGTGGTTCCGGAAAGACGACCCTGCTCAATATCATCGGCATGTTGGATGAGACCAACCATGGTGAATACTATTTCCTGGACGAACCTGTACATAAATTTAATGAACGAAAAAGAACTGATCTCCATAAGCATTACATTGGGTTTATTTTCCAGGCTTATCATCTGATCGACGACCTGACCGTTTACGAAAACATTGAAACCCCTCTCCTTTACAAAAAAGTTGACCGGTCTCAGCGAAAAGCGATAGTTGCCGATATTTTGGATCGCTTTAATATTGTGGCAAAAAAGGATTTGTTTCCTCACCAGCTTTCGGGTGGTCAGCAACAATTGGTTGGTGTCGCCAGAGCTGTTGTAGGTAAACCCAGTCTGCTACTTGCAGACGAACCGACAGGAAATTTGCATTCAACACAGGGAAAAGTCATCATGGATACGTTATCAGAATTGCACAAGGATGGAATGACCATTATTCAGGTAACCCACGATGAAAATAACATCAAATATAGCACCAGGGTTGTTGAATTATGGGATGGATTCATTAAGACTTCATGATATTTTAATTGTTCATACTTATTTCTTCCTGAATTCAGGTAATCTGGTCTGTAATATTTCCCAGGGCCCGGTTTGAAAATAGGTTGGTGATGTTCGGTTTTATTTTCCTGGAAATGTATCTGCCTGTATTGTCACCATCATGACAATGGAATAAAAATAGCGGCTTTATCATGAAGTATGATTTTTACGGTCAGTACTCGCCATTCATTAAAAAACGAAATCTTCATTTATGATCACAAATTACTTGAAAATTGCCTGGAGAAATCTCTTACGGAACCGCAATTACAGTCTGGTCAATATTGTTGGCTTATCGGTTGGCTTAGGTTGTGTAATGCTGATCGCATTGTATCTGGAGAATGAACTGAGCTATGATAAATTTCATTCGGATGGTGATCGGATTTACCGTATGGCTCTGGAACGTAAATATCCCGGTCGTTCCCGTAGTTATGCAATTATTCCTCATTCTTTCGCTGCAGTTGTCAAAGACGAATTTGCCGGCGTCGAAGATGCCTGCCGTTTATTTTACTTTCAGGGGAATAATATGGTGTTTAAAATTGACGATCAGTCCTTTGAGGAAGATTATAATATGTGGGCGGATTCTAATTTCTTTAGCATGTTCGCCATTGATTTATTGGAAGGCGACAAGGAATCGGCATTGACAAAACCTCAGTCTGTTGTTTTATCGGAATCTACTGCAAAGAAACTTTTTGGATCAAAAACCCCAATGGGTCAGCTTCTTCAAATACCCGAACCAGCGAACAATCTGACCGTTACCGGCATTTTTCGCGATATCCCGGAAAATTCACATCTTAAATTCAATATGCTGACCTCAGCTAGTTCTCTTGGTCAGTTTCTCAATACTCCCAATTATCTGGGTTTTTCTGCTTATACCTATCTGAAACTGCAGGAAGGAGCTGATCCCGGACAATTAGCCAGTCAATTTCCGGATATGGTTGTCAAGTACGCCTCAGGTCCTGTCTTAAATCAGTTTGGAGTAAATTATGAGGAATACCAGAAACAAGGCAACGGTTACCGTTACTTTTTACAACCCCTTCCGGATATCTATCTCGACTCTGATCTTGAGGCCGAAATCAAGCCTTCCGGATCCAGACAAAGAATCTACTTTTTCGTAGCCATTGCTTTCCTGATACTGGTTATTGCCTGTATAAATTTCATGAATCTGGCAACTGCGCGTTCTGGCGGTAGAGCTCGCGAAGTGGGTATCCGCAAAACACTGGGATCAGACAGGCTGCAGATTGCCGGCCAGTTCTTACTGGAAGCGATCATCATTAGTCTAAGTGCCGGGGTAATCGCCTGGACTATTAATGCCCTGGTCCTGCCCGCTTTTAATAATTTAACCGGAAAGCACTACGAAGTGGTTGATTTATTGCAACTGAAGTATTTGACTCTGCTTCTCCTTCTTGCGCTGATCGCCGGACTTCTTGCGGGCAGTTATCCAGCATTTGCGTTGTCCTCATTTAAGCCTGTTGATGTATTACAAAGTAAATTTATGCAACGTACCAGGGGAGCCGGTTTAAGAAATGTGCTGGTGGTGTTTCAGTTTGGTATTTCCGTTTTCTTAATAATATGTAGCATCCTCGTCTACCAGCAATGGATGTATACTCAAAATAAGAATCTCGGATTTTCAAAGGAAAGTCTCATCACGCTTCAGGGTGCCGGTGGAATGACCTACCAACAAGGTGAAACTTTTAAAAAAGAGATCGAAAGGTTACCCGGTGTCATGGCAGTCAGCGGATGTAATACTCAGCCGGGTGGTCAATATTTTGGAATGTCCTTTCAGCCTCAAAATGCGACGGAAATGACGACCGGTAGCGGCCTGATAGTTGATGAAGGGTATGTCGAATGTATGAAAATGGAGTTAGTATCTGGTCGAAGTTTTTCCAAGGATTTCAATGATTCACTGAGCATCATTATTAACGAGGCTGCAGCAAGGGAAATGAGCCTGGATGATCCGGTCGGCAAAAGATTGGTTAGTAATGACGATTTCCTGAATAGTACGGAAGGTCAACAGGATGTTTTTACGATCGTCGGTATCGTAAAAGATTTCCATTTTCAATCATTGCACCATATAATTTCACCCCTCTATTTTGTACACAATCAAAAGAATTTTGTACCGGGAGTCGATGGATTGATTACGGTTAGACTGAGTACTCAGGATATATCATCAACCCTGGAAAGTATTGGAAGCACGTGGCAACAGATACAACCCGAGGTACCATTCCGGTATTCTTTTATGGATAAGGACTGGGCAAATCTTTATGACAAAGAAATTACGACGCGCAAGATATTTGAAATTTTTACAACACTTGCCATCTTCATCGCTTGTCTTG
>JBGTCB010000369.1:0-2963 GCA_041748995.1 Saprospiraceae bacterium
TTCCTTCGTCTCGCCGCGTCAGAAAGCGACGATTTACGGCTTCAGCACCAATCTGAGTATTTCAGCAGCCTCCTGGTGTGGGTCCCCACCGTCGAATACTAAGCCGGAATCACCTCTCACCAACCTTAGGTCAATGAAATACCATTCCATATTTTAAATGAAAAACGTTTTAGACGAGTCTGATCGGGTCAGATTTATGTATCAAAATATATTAATTTTTTTGAATTAATGATTCTCCTATTTCCCTAAGCTTAGAGAATACAACATCAATATCATCAAAGGTGGTACGGTGAGAGCATACCGATACTCTTATGACTACTTTATTCCGAATTCTACTGGTCATGATAAAAGCCAAACCGCTGAGTTGGATTTCATCCACCATTTGTTGATTCAACTTATTCAGTTTTTCATCTAATTCCTGCGCTTTCCAGCCCGGCGTTTCAATCCATTTTACAGGTGCATACCGAAAACAATACATGAGCAGGTTGGGCTGGTGCAGTGCTTCAAAATCATGAGAACCCCTCACCAGTTTATCTAAATACTCCACGCATTTTACATTCTGCGAAAGCAACCTGCGATAACCTTCGACACCAAAATGTTTGAGTGACATCCACACCTTTAAAGCCCTGAAGCCACGTGACATTTCCGGGCCATAGTCTAAATAGTAAAGTCCGGAATATTCGGTAGGAAGTGTGCCTCGCAGATAGGGGGCCTGCAACGAAAATGCCCTTCGCAGTTTTTCGGCATCCCGTACTAAAACACATCCGCAATCATAGGGAATATAGAGCCATTTATGCGGATCCAGGGTAACGGAATCGGCCAACTCAAGCCCCTGGTACTGTATTTTTTTCTCCGGCAACATCGCTCCTACTGCACCACAGGCACCATCGGCATGAAACCAAATATTTCTCTGCCGGCAAATCCTCGCGATTTCCTCCAGCGGATCGATCACACCCACATTAATGGAACCGACTTGTGCCACGACGCATAATGGTATATTGCCATTCGCTCTATCTTCATCGAGCTTCACTTGCAGATCGGCCGTGTCCATGGAAAAGTCCTCATGACTTTTTACCAGACAGATCGAATCTCTGCCGAGGTTCAGTAAGTCCACTGCCCTGACGATGGATATATGCCCTTCGTGATCGGACATATAAACTTTAAATTTCCCGGAAAAATGTTCCTGTTGCAAGCCCTTGCTGGTCGTATCATAAGGCAAGTTGTTCCTTAGTGCTGTTTGAAGCGCCGTAAAATTGGCCATCGTGCCTCCGGTGGTGAACAGACCGCCACAGTCTGTTGGGTAACCAATTAATTCGGCCATCCAGGAAATGGTTTGCCGCTCCATTTCAGTAGCGGAGGGAGCCGCCAGCCATCCTCCCGGATTCATATTAACAGACGCAGCCAAAGCCTCAGCCAGAGTGCCGATCATAGTGCCGGAACCATTTACAAAGCCAAAATAGCGGGGTGATCCGAGGTGGGTCGCATAAGGGAGCACTTTAGATTGCCACTCATCTAATATGGAGTCGGGGTCCTGTCCCGTTTGGGGCAAGCTTTCTTTAAATACCTGCTCCACTTCGGAGGAGGTACTTGCCGGAAATACACGAACTTCACTGATGGAGGCATAATATTCGGTTATCATGTCCACAACCCGGTAGCCGAGCTTTCGGAACTCTTCCGGTTTTAAATCCAGATTATCAAATGTATCATCCGTCATAAATCCGTCATGACTAGTTATCTTTATTTCTTTTCATTGCTCTGATACACATGAAGGCGGGAAATTCATTGAGTTCCCTGTAATGCCTCGGGTCGAGTTGTTCAAACTCTTTGGTCGGCTTTGGCTCAACTAATTTGTCTATATAAAAACCATTTTCCGTCAATGGTGAAATGCATTCACTTAATGGTCTCCTAAAACTATTTACTTCGATAGATTTTCCAAAGCCATTCCAATTACATTTTACATGCTCAATTTCAAAATAATGTTCTGATTTGAAAAAATTAAAATCAAAAAATGGGTGCTCTATAGATATTATCAGCGATCCGCTGCGATTTAAAACTCTATGAAATTCTTTAATGGTCAAAGTCCAATCTTCAATGTAGTGCAAGGCCAGAGCACAAATAACCACGTCACAAGAGTTATTTTCGATCATATCAAAACTATTGGAAAAGTCGTGAACAAAAAACTCTCCCTTTGAATTATTTCTAAGAGTGGCTAACTCTACCATTTTCGGGCTAATATCAAATCCTTTGACAATCGCTCCTTTGGATATCAGAATCTCAGCGTATTTACCTGGTCCACAAGCGGCATCAAGAATGACTTTACCCTTAACATCCGGTAATAATTGCAGGGTATTAGGGCGGTCATAATATGCGTTGTGAGGTTTATGGTCAATCAGTTCGTTGTACTTTTCAGCCATTTCCTCATATGCTGATATTATTTTCTCTTTAATCATTTCTATAGGTTGTTCCAAATGTTAATTTCAGTTAGCTGTACGTGAAAGTCTCCCTCCTACCGTCTGACCAGCATTTTTGTGAGCGTCTTGTTGCTTTCTCATCAGGAAACTGTTTTGTTATTCATTTCCAGTTTCCAATTGAATAATGTTTCTGTCTCTCCAATTTTTATGAAATTATTTTTTTGGAGGACTTTGAAAGATGCGATATTGGATTTGTCTGTCGAAGCGATAATTGATTTTACACAAGCTTGTGTTTTCGCCCAGTCAATGATTCCGCCTACTATTTCGGTCATAAATCCCTTACCTTGAAATTCGTCATAAGTCCCATAGCCAATTTCTATCTTTCCATCAACACCCGCCTCGTTAATGATACATAGGTCGCCTATCATTTTGTTCTCTGCTTTTGAAATTGCGGTCCAAAGGGTTGAATACAAATAGTTCCTGGTTTTGTCAGCTACATTTGGAAGTATTGTTTGTTCAAGCGCTTCTTTAAGTTCATCTGAAATAGTTCTG
>JBGTCB010000370.1:0-4207 GCA_041748995.1 Saprospiraceae bacterium
TGGAACCCTATTATTTTTATCCATCCTCCGGATCAAAGAATCCTGGAAAGAAAATAATGATTACAAATGGTCAGGATACTAAAAAAATGAACCTGGAATCATTTGCCAATCTACATGGAACCGAAGCATTCATTATTATCCGAAATGATAGCATACTATATCAACACTATCCAAACAATCGCACTCCGGTGGATCCTGTTTCTTCTTTTTCAATTTCAAAAGCCGTCATGACGACCCTCACCGGGATTGCAATTTTTGAAGGTTCCATAAAAAGTCTTGATCAGCGGGTTTGTGAGATTCTGCCGGAATGGGAAGGTAAAGGATTTAATAATTTGAGAGTGCGCGATCTGATGCAACATACGTCCGGAATGAACTTCAGTAAATCAATTTATAATCCCACATCAGATCAGGTCCAGTTTTACTATGGTCGAAATTTGAGTCGCCGTATGAAACGACGTAAACCGGGTAATCCTCCAGGCGAAGCTTTCGACTATCAAAGTGCAAATACCGTACTCCTTACTATGGTCATCGAAAAAGCCACGGGAAAGTCGATTTGCGAGTTTCTGGAAACCCGTTTGTGGCAACCTTTAGGTATGGAGTCATCTGCCAGCTGGTCGCTCGACCGCAATGGAAAAAAGGGAATGGTCCGCACATTTTGCTGCTTACAGGCAATTGCACTCGATTTTGCCAAATTGGGAAGATTATGGTTAAATAATGGCCAATGGGAAGGTCGACAAATACTACCTCCCAATTGGATGGATCAGATTCTTAGAAAGAGTCAAAATCACGGCGGACGATATCGCAGTGGTTTTCGAATCGTTAATGATGAATCAAATATCTTTTATACTTCCGGATTATTGGGTCAGTATATTTATATTTTTCCTGACAAAAACCTGATAATCCTCCGTTTTGGAGATCACCGTGAAAGATATTCAGGACGGATGTGGCGTAAAGTTTTTACGGATATATATGAGCAGATGTAGAAGAGGTAATCTCGTCTTTTACAGGTACATGTGAATAATGCAATAAAAGAAATGGAATCTGAAGTAAATTTTCAGATAACGTCAAATTAATAAGCAATCTATGCGGGTAAATATGCTATTCCTAAATTGCTCTATGAGCCATCAGATCACTCCGGTGATCTTAATCAGATGTGAAATATATAGAGAGATTGGGTTAATCGGAACGATAAGTCTTAAAAATTAAAAGGTTCCATCAATCCATCGTGAAGCCATTTATTAAAAATCAAGTTGAAAGGTCAACAATGGGGTTAATCCACTCTGAAGGCGATGTTGCCAGCGACCAGGATCGGCATGGAATCTATAGTCGATAAAATCCTCATTCTCCCGGTTAATGACATTTTGAATATCCAGTGCCAGCCAATAAGCAGAGTTGGCTTTGTTTCGACGCAATGCCACACGCAGATCGGGTCGTAAATAAGGCGAAACTCTTTCAGAAAATGGCAACGCTTCGTTTAAAACTGGATCCTCGCCATCGGAGGTTTCGTACCCGGATGCGATGGGAGTGATGGGTTGGCCGGTGTTGAAAATAAGCCGAAATCCCGTTTCCAGGACCGTATTCTCACTCAGTTGAAAATTCTTTCCTCCTGTAAAAGTCATGGCGTAATTGGCATTATAGCGGGTATTATAGCGCTTCTCCATGCCTGGCACCTGAAACGTGGAGCTAAAAATAGAAGTACTGAAAACAAAAAAAGTGCCCTGGTGATAGAATTTTTCCAAAGACAAATCCAGACCAATATTCCGTCCTGTCCCATCCTGGGTCAAAGCTTCGGAGGCAAAGCCCTTTACATCATTAAGCATCCAGTAAATCCGGTTTTCTGAAACAGCGATCGGTACCTGGGTCAATTGTTGGAAATAGACTTCTGCATGCAGATTAAAATGGCTGCCAAGATGCTGGTTTAATGCCGCAACCCAATGGGTCGATTTCATAGGATCAAGATGTAAGTTTGGATATTGGTTTGCATTTCCTACTGCAAAGTATGTTCCAAGGGGAAGTACTTTGGATTGCCTGGTGTACGAGAATGCAAATTTTGTCCGGGGGGTAATTTCGTAATTCATCGATAATCGGGGTTCAATGGACGAACTGGCGCTACCAACTTCCGAGACTAAAAAATGACTTCCCACACTGAGTGTCCATTTGGATGAGGGTCGATAATTTACCTGTGCATAATATTGTTGCAGCAGGAGTCTTGAATCTACTTCAGGCAGAGTTCCATTCCCGCTTTCACCCTCGATCAATGTCTGGGATATATTTTCTTCACGATTCCATTTTCGTTGTACCAGGTCATAACCAGTAGACGTCAGGATAGATCCGATCTTGAAGTTTAGTACCGGGCCCAAGCTGCGTTTATAAAATGCATTAATCACATACTGATTCGTTTTATAGTGCTCCTCTCCAATCGTAAATGCCTGGAATTCGGGGCTTAAAGTGTCATCCCTGAATAAGACATCCTGCCCCATGATCGCACTATTAATCTGTATAAATGATTGTTTGTCAATGAGATAATTCCAGGTAACGCCCAGTACTCCCATTTGAGTCGTAAATTTATATGTGTTGTAATCGCTGTAAGTACTCCATGGCAATTCCTCGGCATTAAACAGTTCCCGGCTGTTGCCTCCAATGCCCCAAAAACTAAGCTGAGTTTTTTGACCTTTATGATAGATTTTAAAAGAGAAATCCTGGAAATTATTGTCAGTACGAGGTCCAACGAGGTGTAATCCCAATGAATTAAGAATACCTAAAGTCGAATAGCGGAAATTAGCCAGATAGGAACTCTTACCCTTGACAATTGGTCCTTCAGTGGCATAATCCAGTCCTAATAGTCCAACCCTGATCGTTTGTTGAGTTTGCTGCATGTTGCCATTCCGAAACTTCATGTCGAAAACTCCGGAGGAAACATTTCCATATTCTGCCGGAAAAGCGCCGGTCAGAAAATCTGAACTACCAAGCATAGACGCACTGAAGATGGTAATCCCACCACCGGTAGATCCCCGTTGGGCAAAGTGATTGGGATTCAGAATATCAATCCCCTCCAGTCTCCATAATATTCCTGATGAAGCGTTGCCCCTGATTATGACATCATTTCCGGTATCTCTGGATGGCTGTACCCCGGGAAATCCCTGCACAAGACGGCCCGGATCGTTGGCAGTGGCCGCATGGTACTGCAACTCTTCGGGGTCTATTCTGCGGATACTGACCACAGCTGATTCATTGACCGCCTCATTACGATTAAAAGCCTGTACAGTTACCTCTGTCAAATCCAATCCCGTTTTCATGGTAATTTCTACCGAATATTCTCTCGCGGAATTAAGCTGGATGTTATCTCTTATTACCGGCATATATCCAACATACTGACATTGCAACCGTACCCGGCCCACGGGAATATTTAACAATTCAAAACTTCCCAGAGCATCGGTTGAAGTGCCAACAAAAGGCTCTGAATCAATGACAAAAACCTCAGCACCTATGAGTGGCTCCCGGGTGTCTGCATCGATGATCGTTCCCCGTATAGTCTGTGTCAAGGTCTGTGCAGTGGCTCTGGACAACAATCCAAAGACACTAATGATTGACAAAAACAACGTGATTATGAGCGCCCGGGACAGGCCTTTCTCAAACATGGAATCGTTAATCATGGAGATCTATTGAGCGGTTCTAAAAAAACTACATCTATACATGTAATGATCGAGAGAAAAGTAAATGCCTTTTGATTAAAACTTTGATAAGTCAACTTTCTATTTCATAAAGTATTTTGAAGGGCTATGGCTCACGGTGTCCTTACCGAAATCCTTAAAAAATGGCTGATCTCACTGTTACTATGTTTTGGAGAACATCAGGAAAGAAATGCAGGACAGAAGGTGCAATAAAGTGTCTAGCGACATTATTTGACTGTAGGACCTTTGATAATTGGCATTCAATAATTCGCTCTCTTTTTCCTTTTCATCAGATCTCCTTGAACATGATATTTATTGAAATCTCCATCGAAAACATAAGCCCGCTTAGGACCTCCAGTCATACCTCCAACAACACCAAAAGGTAAACCAAAGATCAATCCAAATCCTATGGCGACTACTGGTTTAGAAAAGAGATCATCGTGTTGATTGATAATACTGAGCGTAGTTAAAAGTCCAATGGTTCCACCAAGAAGGAGGGCTGCTTCCAAACGCCGGCTAGTCTTCTGTAGAGTAAT
>JBGTCB010000371.1:0-4284 GCA_041748995.1 Saprospiraceae bacterium
GGCTGTAGGTTGTCAGCAAGCGGCACCTTTGCTTATTTCTTCTATAGACCAGGTTCAGCCGGGAACAGTTCTACAGGAAGGTATAGAAAACAGCTGCAACAATGAGGCTGACTATCGGCCCGATACCCAATATTTGGATCACACCCCGGTGAAGTATCTGAGAGTGAATTTTCATTTTATGAATTCGGATGATAGTACGAATAACTATAATGGTCCCCTGGCGCGGAGATTTGCCCGACTTCTCATTCAGGAAGCTACAAAAGGCCTGGAGAATAACCGTAAAATGTGGCTGCCACAGAATAATGAAACTCCTGTATTGCCTGTACAGTATCGCTATGTGATTACCTCATCTCAGGGTTTTGAACAAGACAGTGGGATCTATTGCCATTATGATGACCGGCTTTTTTGGTTTGTGAGCCGGGGTAAAAACCGAAACAATTACAATCGCGATGTGATCCAGGAGTATGGCATTGGCCTCGATTCCATTATAAATCTCTTCGTGATGCCCCATCATCCGGATAGTGTGGTTTCAGAAACTTATAAAGTGACTTCGGCTGGCATTGCACTGGGATCAGGAGTGAAGTTGTCTGGTATTTTTGAAACCAGGAAGGAACCCTGGGCCTTCACAGGACTGATCAACCATGAGATCGGTCACGTATTTGGTCTGCGTCACAGTTGGAATACCAACGATGGATGCGACGATACTCCAACGAACCCCAATTGCTGGAACAATACAGAACCTCCTCCCTGTGACACCGCAGCATCTAACAATCTTATGGATTACAATGCCAACCAGCATGCCTGGACTCCCTGCCAGATTGGTAAAATTCATCTGGCTTTCAGCAAGGAGGGTAGCCTGGCGCGTAAACTACTGATACCGACCTGGTGCCAACTCGATCCGGTTAAGACTATCACCATTAGTGATACGATCCGGTGGACTGGTTCCAAAGATCTTGAGGGTGATCTGATGATCAATGATGGAGGTCTGCTCGTGGTGGGCTGCCGTTTGTCCCTTCCTCCCGGGGGTCGGATAATTGTAAATGCAGGTGGCAAACTGATCTTACATGATGCCCGTTTGCACAATGCGTGTGGTCAGACCTGGCAAGGGATACTGGTAGATTCAGACAAGAGAAATCCCGGTGTGGTGACCTATTATGGAAACACAACCTTCGAAAATCTGGAAAAGCCGGAAGGTAAACTGCAAGCGGGCAGGAAGTCATGAACAATATGGAAATTTGATCATTATTTAATTTTAACATATTCTGGTCATTAAGAATCAATAAAAAACCGCGACTTCTTCGAGCCCTTTACGGGTAAGATTGGGTACCCTGGCATCAGGAGCAGGATATCCGACAGGGATCAGGAGGAAGGCTTTTTCATTAGCAGGCCGTTGTAGAATCTTTTCCAGAAAATTCATTGGACTTGGCGTGTGGGTAAGAGCGACCAGACCGGCCTGATGGATGGCCGTTAGTAGAAAACCGGTGGCTATCCCTACTGATTCATTCACATAATAGTTTTTTTTCTTCGTGCCATTTGCACTCAGATCGTACGACTTTTTAAATACCACCAACAGCCATGGTGCAATCTCCAGAAACGGTTTTTGCCAATTGGTGCCAAATGGTTCAAGATCTTCCAGCCAGATATCTGTCATCCTGCCAGTGTAATTAATCTTTTCTTCGATTTCTGCCGCTTCCCGGATTTGCTTTTTAATCGAAGCGTCACTAACGGCACAAAACGTCCAGGGCTGTTTGTGAGCACCAGATGGAGCCGATGAGGCGGTGAGAATGAGGTTTTCAATTACCTGCTTTGGTACCGGCTCGGACGAAAACTCCCGCAGACTTCTTCGTGATGACATAGATGCCAGATAATCGGCACTTCTTTTTTGCATGGCAGGGATATCCACTAAGGGTCTGCTGTAGGGTAGGAAAGGGAGAGGTTCTTCAGTCATTAGTAACCGGTTAATGATGATTTTTTTACAAGTCGCCCAGTTGGGGACGCACCACAATTTCTTCCACGTCGGCAGAAGGCCCTAATTGATAGGAAGACCATAACATATGAGCGATATCTTCTGCCTGCATGAGACGAGGCACTGGAAAATCTGCGCCTTTCCATGAATCTGACCAGGTGGCGCCTGGTAGGATTGCGGTGACCCGGATACCTTTCGTTTTCAATTCCTCACGCAGTACTTTGCTAAAACCCAACATAGCAAATTTGGATATACTATATGATCCACCATTAGGATACGCAATTTTACTGGCTATAGAACACATGTTAAAAATGTGTGGTTTATCACCTTCTGCCAATAAATCGATCACTCCACGGGTAAGGTGGTATGCACTGTAGAGATTGGTATTTATCATCATTTCAAGGTGGCCCTCCTTTTCGTCTAAAATTGAGCCGGGCAGAAATAAACCGGCATTGTTGACCAGAACATTGAGTTTGTCGGTGCATTCTCTTATGAACTTTGCAAAGTCCTTTACTTCTGACAGGCGACTGAGATCAGCCTTGAATATGTGCACATTTGCTGTGTCTGACTGTAGTTCATTATGCAAAGAATCCAAATCCTGCTGGTTTCGCGAGCAGGTGATGATGTCAAACCCATTGTCAACCAATTGGCGGCAAATAGCCTGACCAATGCCCTTGGTACCTCCGGTGACCACTGCAACCGGATTGGTTCTATTTTTGTTTATCATTTTTTTGCTTTCAATCTCTTTAATTTAAGAAATGAAGTAAAAGACCCGGGAGCTCTCATCTCTCCCGGCATTAAAAATAAACTTAATTTAGCACCCCGAAGTTTAAGCACGTATGGTTAGAGGATTGTTGTACCATTTCGGTCGATATATTTTGATGATGGGCAATGCAATTGCGCGCCCTGAAAAGTTGAGCATGTACTGGAAGGAGACAGTACGCCAAATGTACGATATCGGCATCGGCTCTCTGATTATTGTGATGTTGATCTCGATTTTTATTGGTGCCGTGGCGGCTGTCCAGTTTGCATATCAGCTTGATGGAACTCTGGTTCCTAATTATTACATAGGCTATGTTGTCCGGGACCTGACGATTATAGAGTTGGCACCAACGATTACCTGTCTGGTGCTTGCTGGTAAGGTTGGATCAAACATCGCTGCAGAAATCGGTGGTATGCGGCAGAAAGGGCATATTGATGCGATGGAAGTCATGGGGGTGAATACGGCCGCTTACCTGATTACCCCCAAAGTCCTGGCCGCATTATTTGCAATTCCTCTATTGGTTGCGATAGCGGCTTTTCTGGCAGTAGCTGGTGGCTATGCAGCTAGTGTACCTGCCGGGTTGGTGACTCATGCAGAATATGTAGAGGGTCTCCGGGTGTTTTTTGTACCCTACAATGTTTTTATGATGTTTGTCAAGGCTTTTGTCTTTGCTTTTATCCTGACTAGTGTGTCTTGTTATCAAGGCTATCATGTGGAGGGTGGAGCCATTGAACTTGGTAAAGCCAGTACCAACGCAGTGGTGGTCAGCGACATTCTCATACTGCTCTCCGATTACATTATCGCAATATTGCTTACCTCATGATACTAGCTAAAAACATATTCAAATCCTTTAGTGATGTCGAGGTACTCAAGGACATTAACATCGAGTTTGAAGCTGGCAAATGTAACCTCATCATCGGTCGCAGTGGAGCTGGTAAGACGGTCCTGCTCAAGATACTGGCCGGCCTTCTAAAACCTACCAGTGGTGAAGTTTGGTATGATGATGTAAATTTTCTGACCCTTAATAAATTTCAAATACGGGAGATCAGGTTGAAAGTAGGCATGTTATTTCAGGGATCAGCTCTATTTGACAGTATGTCAGTTGAAGACAATATCCGGTTTCCACTTGATATGTTTACCAATAAGACCAGAAAAGAAAAGGATCATCGGGTTAACGATTGTCTGGAGAGAGTTAACCTGACAGGGAATAACAAGAAGTTTCCTTCAGAGATCAGTGGTGGTATGCAGAAGAGGGTAGGTATTGCCCGGTCTATTGTGTTAAATCCAAAATATCTCTTTTGTGACGAACCAAACAGTGGTCTTGACCCTAAGACAGCCATTTTAATAGACAAGTTGATCGAAAGTATCACCGAAGCGGATAAAATCACGACCATCATCAATACCCATGATATGAACTCGGTAATGGAGATTGGTGACCGGATTAACCTATTGTACATGGGTGAATTGGCCTGGGCAGGCAACAAGGATGAAGTTCTGGAAAGCACCAGCGAAACGCTCAGAGAATTTATTTTTGCATCTCCATTTCTTCAAAGAC
>JBGTCB010000372.1:0-6712 GCA_041748995.1 Saprospiraceae bacterium
CTGGATCTGGACAAAAGACTAATTGAAATCTAAAAAAGAGATGAACCGAAGACTTTGATTAAACCATCACTAAGCAATCAAATTTTATAAAGCCATGGAGTGATTTTCCCACGATTAAAATTTTACTCCATCACTCAACTGCTAAAGGGATCACAATAGACTTTAAGACATCTTATGAATTTGTTTGAGACAATAAATCTAGTGGTGCGACATCTCCATGACAGCGATTTTCCATCATTTTTTGAAATGGAAAGTGATCCGGAGGTATTGCGCTACACGACCATAAACCCAGATTTGTCAACCGGGACTATACACAACGATTTCTTGAAATTGATACATGCTTATGAGGAGCCTTGGGAGGGAGTGCGGGTCTGGGCAGTAACCAATCGCGGGGGTGATTTTGTGGGCACCTGCGCACTTGTCCGAAGGTCAGGTGATGGAGCTGAAATAGGTTACCGGTTGACACGGAAATTCTGGGGCCAGGGATACGGGGCAGAAATTTGTGAAGGATTAATTCATTACGCACTTCAGATTTTAAAGCTACGCAAGATTACGGCGGTTGTTTGTCAGTCCAATGTTGCTTCGGCTAAAATTCTGGATCGGCTAATGCCTTTTGTGCGGGCTGAATATAATCCGGATTTCGAAGATATGGATCGGTTTTATGAACTCAATAATGATCAAATCTGAGAGCTCCAATCTGAGAGTACATAGCTACCTGCTTTGATTTTAACCTGGTTTGTCGGGATCCCAGGTATCCGTTCGTACGGGCATATGCTACCAGGGCGATGTTTATCTAGACTACGACCCTCTTAATCCGGTGCTGAATCGCTGCCTGGATGTATTTTGAATAGATTCCAATCGCGATAAAAGCGAAGATGATCAGGAGAATATTTGCTGTTTTCATAATGATATTTACTAGTACGTGTATCAGTGGCTGATTATGTCCTAAGCATTTGTTAATTTTTTATATAAATTACTTAAACTTTTTCCAGAACACACTGTGAAGTGCCTTAAGGTCAACCAGTATTGAGTGGAAACATTTGGCTAAAAGCACCCAGGAGGCTGTTGAAATACCCAGCTTGTGCTGATAGGCATTGGAAAATGGTGACCATCGGAAACAGGAATGAAAGTGAGCGGTCTGAATTAAAACGCCTGTCTTTTCAAAGGAGGCACAACGTGTTGTTTTTAATTGCAGCCATCGAGTGAGATCACGAGTTGTCCACCGGATACGACCGTAAAATCAGGAAGCAGATCAATATAATCTACGGCTTTCAAAAAAACCAGGGAACTGTTTTGGACTGTACCACTGGCGGTAATGACCTCCGCCTGGTAAGTACCGGAGGCAATTGTTCCGGTCAAATTTAAATTGGCAGGGCAGGTGGTATACTGAACGGTCAGGGTTGGCTTGCCTGTTGAACTTTCTCTTGAATTAAAACGTGCGGCGGAACTGGTGATGGATTCGTCGCCCCGCAAAATCCATCCGAAATTGGTTGCGGAATTATCAATCCAGCTTTGAACATCCGCTACAAGACCCGCTCCAGACCAGGTATACTGACCATTGGTAAGATTTACCACGGTAGAGGCACTAGGTGTAGATACGAAATCACCCCCGGTCACCATCCAGAAGGAAGAGTTGAAAAAACGATGTACCCAGGTAGCATCATTCGTGGTTGCTGGGGCACCAATTCCACCTCCAACACCCGGACCTGTACCTGCACCCGGATCATCGAAGGAGGTTCCCTCACCCCAGTCCGCGGACAACTTATGGAGGTTCGAAGGATTGTTCGTGTCAGCACCACCTCGGTTTTTAGTTAGGATCAAACTGGCAGAAGTGATCGTAGCTCCGGCTGGAATGGATGCGAGATCAAATCGAAGAAGGGCTCTCCGGGTTCCTCCTGATGCCGATGTTCCTGCCCGACCGGCATAAAGATTACCAAGTGCGTTACTGTTGCTGGTGTTTTCACTATAGATTGTATTGTCTTTGCTGGGTGTTAACATGACAGTTGTCTGAGCAGAACTAGAACTGAGCAGGGATATGAAAGCGTAAAGTAAGATAAGATGATAAATGAACGTCTGAGGTCTGGCAATATCCGGAAGCAGGAACATAATCCTTGAAGCTTTATGAAAGACAATCCAGCAGACCTATTGATTCGATGAAATTCATCAATTCTTGAAAAATCTGCAAGCCCCAATGGAATAACCAGGATGAATTCGGAATTTATCGGACTGATCCGGACTTTCAGCGAGGCTGAAATACCCTGAAACAAGATCAGTGTATCGCTCCGCTGAGACAGAGATAAAGAGCGAAGACTAAACCTGGACTGGCATTTTAACTAATCTGATTTTCGGAAATCCGGATTGAATACGACAGCCAGCTGCAGGTACCATTTACCCTGATTTCCGACCTGCTGATGAAGCATGCCGGCTTGCAATCCGGTTGCATTAGAGATCTGGTATCCCAGAGCACCATACAATCGGTTGCGATCAAAAAAAGCCTCCCGGGTATTGAGAAATATTTCGTCATACAAACCGATAAAAATAGTACCGGGCTGGATGGTTGGCTTATTCAAGGGAATAAATGCCATCAACCTGTAGCGAATACGATTACTATACTCCTGGTCCACCCACCGTTGTTCCAGACGGTAACGATGTTCAAATTTTATCCTGCCCAGCGAATTAATCATGATCAGTTGTTGCCAGATGCGTTGTTCTTTTCTGTCTGCCATACGGTAGTCCCCATCGAAATCGTATGAAGTGATATAACCATAACCCGCAGAAATAAAAGCTGATGGTGATAAGTGATAATTCAAGCCTACCCTCAATAATAATTGCTCCTTGTCTGTGGGAAGTACCGTGTGATTGCGGTGCTGAAATTCAGTATGCAGACTCCAGAGATCGGAAATTCGATTCTGACCAAAATACATCAACCAGTTGCCCACCTCACCCTGGGCAGACAGGGGAGGGGAACAAGGTATCGTAATAAGCAGTATAAAAAGTATACGATGGATCATCGTCCAAAATTACTTCATAAAGTCCACAGTCCCGGTCTCGACATCATACATTCCACCGATGATGTCAATTTCTCCCTGATCCATCATTTCTTTGATAATCGGACTCCTGTCAAGAATCTGCTCAATGGTCAGATGAACGTTAATGGTTGCAACTTTATCAACAAAAACCATATTAGATGCGGTGCGATCATCTGAAACCGATGTCTCCTGATCGATGGCTGGTGCAAGTTTATCCAGTAGTACAGTGAGGTTACCAAGTTTGACTCCATTGCAGGCACCTTTAACGGCACCGCATTTTGTATGCCCGAGCACCACAATAACCTTGGCTCCGGCAACCTTACAGGAAAATTCCATACTGCCAAGGATATCTTCGTTCAGAATATTACCGGCAATCCGGATACTGAAAATGTCTCCCAAACCCTGATCGAAAATTAATTCGGCAGAGGTACGGGAATCAATACAGCTCAGTATCACAGCAAATGGATGCTGCCCATCAGATGTTTCGTTTACTTGTTGCAATAAGTTCCGGTTAAACTTTAAATTGTTCACGAAGCGAAGGTTTCCATCCTTGAGCAACTGAATGCCCTGGGCAGGTGTTAAGGCTTCCTGTACTTCTTTAGTTAATGTTCTCATATAATAAGTATTTATTTTGTTTGATTATTGATATTCAGACCTTTTAATTCTACGGTTACACCAATTGTTTTGGCGTGAACCAGATAATTCTGTATGATTTCTATAATGTCATGATGGATGCTCTTCGAACGGGTTGCATCTATAGTGACCTTAGTGTTGGCAGGTACATGATTCAGCATCTGAAGAATGCTTCCCTTATTCAGAAAAGAAACTTCCTCCGATAAAGTAACATGGTATTCTTCTTTTTCGTGCTCACCATTTTTCCAGATATAAAATGGATTTTTGAAATTATTACGTAATATATAAAATATCGCAAATGCCATTCCGATCATAATCCCCTTTAATAAATCCGTCAATAAAATCGCTACTATTGTTACAATAAATGGTACAAACTGTTCACGACCCTGGCGGTAGACATGTTTGAAAATCTCCGGCTTGGCCAGCTTATATCCGACTACAAATAAAATAGCTGCCAACGTGGCTAAGGGTATCATATTCAGAATTTTTGGAATCACAATCGCACTCAGCAAGAGAAGAATACCATGAATAATCGTAGACATTTTTGACCGGCCTCCGAAGGTAATGTTTGCACTACTGCGTACAATTACCTGGGTAAGCGGCAGACCTCCAATAAGTCCGGAGAGGATATTTCCCAAGCCCTGGGCCTTTAATTCCCGGTTGGTTGGTGTCACCCGTTTATATGGGTCCAGTTTGTCGGTTGCTTCAACACACAATAAAGTCTCGAGACTTGCAATGATTGCAAGGACACCAGCCACCATATAAACTTCCGGATTTGTCAGGTGTGAAAAATCCGGTAAGGTAAATTGACCAAGAAACTCACCAATACTTCCGGCAACGGGAATCTGTACTAGCTGGGATGGTTCAAGGCTCCAGCCAAAAATTCCGGATTGATACATATGATTCAGGGTAATTCCGGCTATGACCACCACAAGCGGACCGTTGATAATTCCAAAGATTTTACTCTTTTTTATCAATACCTGATCCCAAAGTAAAAGGATAGTCAGTGAAATTATGGTGATAAGCAGTACTGCAGGTGAAATGTAATTTAGCATATTTATTAGTTCGGAAAAAGTATTTTCCTCGTTCGCTTGTTTGAAGCTAAGATCACCTTCAAAATTGGCATCATACCCAAATGCATGAGGTATTTGCTTTAAAATAATCAATAGACCAATTCCGGATAACATGCCTTTTATGACGCTCGACGGAAAATAATAGGCAATGGTCCCCAGTTTTAAATAACCCAGGATAATCTGAATAATCCCGGATATAAATACGGCGACCAAAAAAATCTCCCAACCTCCAAGACTTTCAATGGAGCTGAGCACAATTACCGCTAGTCCGGCTGCTGGTCCACTAACTCCCAGTGGAGACCCGCTGGCCATCCCAACTACAATGCCTCCTACAATTCCAGCAATGATACCGGCAAAAAGAGGAGCTCCTGAGGCAAGTGCAATACCCAAACATAATGGGACGGCTACAAAGAATACCACAATACTGGCAGGAACATCCTGACGAAGAGTGGCAAAAACGTTACTTTCAGTTTGACTACTCATAGATCAACTAATCGTTTTTTTTGGAATTAAGCCAGGGTTGAGAATACTCCCTTCACCCTGTTGCAATAATTTATACAAATCATCGCTGGCAATCAATGAATGCCAGGTAGTGTTTACGAAAAAAAATTCCAAACTTAATTAACTCTGGAGGGGGGGTGAATGTGAAAGTATACAGTCCGGGGAAGCTGACTGACTTTCGAGGAAAAATGTTTTCCATGACAGAGTAAAAGTATTGATCACATTCAGGGATAATTTGTTTTTGATCATCTTCCATTTCATTGAGTTCCCTTTCGCCTTCCCTCTCCAAATCGAAGCTTGTCTCAACCTGTGTAATGACTTGAAAGCCAAATTCAGGTAGGAAGGAAATAACCGAACAGGCAATGACTGAGAAAACCAAGGACACCATGACAGTGTGCAAATTTGGTATAAAATTGAAATCCGGTCTACGCACAGGAAGGAGATTTTATAGTATAAAGCACCATTTCCTGATAAAAATTAGAGATAGAGTCCTCCCCAATCAGCTGGTCAGTTAATCTAGGGAGATGCTCGGCAAAAAATCGTTGATGATGGGCTCCTTCGATAACTGTTGAGACCAACATATGGGGATATTTATAGGTGGGATTAATTTCCAGAATAAGGCCACTAATCCGTTCCACCAATTGTTTAAAGGTTTTAAAGAGACCTTCTTTGTTTTCCTGGTCAACTTCTTTGGTAAGATAGGTTTTAGACGACTCGGAAATCACAATACGATGCAGTTTTACTTCGTCAACATGTAGAAAATTAGAACCTACTTCATTTTTCTCTGTAATTAATTGAATCGCCCGTTTTAATTTCTCCTCGGGATCATCAATATTCGCAATCCGGTATAAAAGTCTGAACTCCATCCAGCTCCAGTACCAGGCAATAAGGTACAGTAGTAGTCGGTGTTTACTTTCAAAATAGCGATATATAGAAGCCTCCGTTGATTCGATGTACTGTCCCAGTTTTCGAAAGGTAAAATTTTCGAAACCGATTTCATCGACGAGATCCACACTACCCGAGATGATCTTCCTGCCCAAAACACTGGATTCAGGATTCTTCAGGAATATCCGGTCATCAACATACAAACTAACCTGAGATGGTATCTCCGTCATCTATATCGTATATGGTCGCAAATATAATAGTAATACTATCATTTGTGCAAATTTTATTACTTTTTTTTATGCTTTCTGAGGATGCGGGCTCTGTAATCATTAATACATTGGTGCGAGGATAGGAATGTTCGGCAGCTTGGAAATCGAGTTTGGATTTAAACCCTCCATTACCCGGCTGACGTGTTATCTTCTATTTATAAAATTCTTGCTCATCTACTTTAATCGTGGTCAGTTCAACTGTATGACCATCAGGGTCTTTCGTGTATAAAGAATCGAAATAGTGATGGTCTTGAATAGTATAGTCTAAAAATTCAATTCCGAATATCTTTTTTTGCTTTTTCGAAATTTACATTTGTCACGT
>JBGTCB010000373.1:0-2251 GCA_041748995.1 Saprospiraceae bacterium
ATCCCTCAGACCAGCGGTACCTCGGCAATAACCGATATTAATCCTCAGGATATTGCCTCCATGGAAGTGCTGAAAGATGCAGCCGCTACCGCCATTTATGGATCAAGAGGGGCAAATGGAGTAGTGATCATCACTACTAAACGGGGTAAGGATGGAAGGACAACCGTAACGTACGACGGGTACTTTGGTAATACCAGGGCAATTACGGAAGTGGATATGATGAATGCAGAGGAGTTTATAGCTTTCCGTCGGGAAGCCTACCGGGTTGGTTACGATGGTACCATTCCTACTGACGATGTTATTTGGGATCCGCTTCACCTGCAAGCGATCTCGGAAGGGGTCGATATTGATTGGTTGGATCTGGTGTTGAAAAACGGTTGGCAAACCAATCATCAGCTCTCTGTAAATGGTGGTAATGACAAAACTCAATTTAATGTATCGCTGGGTTACTTTGATGAAGTGGGCATCATAGAAAACATGGATTATAACCGGATTACGGGAAGGTTAAATCTGGATCATAAGATCAGTAAAATCTTCGAAACGGGTGTTTCATTTACTTTGTCAAATTCAATCCAAAACTGGGGATCAAGTGCCACCATGGGTGAAGCTTTGGGAAATATTCCGTTGGCTTATCCCTATGATAGTGAGGGTAATCTGCAACTTCTACCCAGCAATGACGGTATACGAACCAATCCTTTAAGTGAAATTGCCCCGGGTGCCTATGTGGACGAGAGAAAGGTAACCCGTATTTTTTCTCCTATTTATTTGAGGGCAAAGATTTTAGACGGATTAAGTTTCACTTCGACTTTTGGTCCTGATATCCGTTTTTATCAACGTGGAGAATTCCGAAGCAGTCAAACAAACGATAACCGTGGAGGCCCTGCTGATGCAGAGATCGAAAACAACACGGATTATGGATTTACACTCGAAAATCTCCTGAACTACAACCGGCCTATGGGTAATAATAATCTGGGTGTAACGCTGTTACAAAGTATACAGAGCTTTCGGGCTGAAAGACACTATTCATCAGTAGCCAATCTCCCTTATGAATCTCAGCTGTTTTACAATTTAGGTACCGGTTCGGTCAAAGGAAATATTGATTCCAGACTTACTGAATGGTCCCTTGCTTCATTCATGGGAAGGGTAAACTATGAAATTGCCGGAAAATATATGATCCAGGCTACCCTGCGTGCAGACGGATCATCCAGACTGACTGGAAATAAATGGAACTACTTTCCGGGGCTTTCGGCTGGTTGGCAAATTGGTGATGATCTATTCGGAGATGTCAGCTGGATGAACTCTCTGAAACTTAGAGCTTCTTATGGAGAAGTCGGTAATACATCGGTTAATCCTTATCAGACTGCCGGACGTTTGACCAGACGCGTTTATTCGTTTGGAGGAGCAAATGCCTTTGGTTTTGGATTGAATGAAATACCAAACGCGGATTTAAATTGGGAAGTATCAAAGACTGTAGACATCGGACTAGACTTCGACATAATTAATGGCCGGGTTTCCGGGTCATTGGATTGGTACAACACCAATACCTCCGATATCCTATTGCAAAGAAACCTCCCTCCTACTTCCGGATATGAAAACATCTTGCAGAATATCGGTGCTACCCGGTCGCGAGGAATCGAATTGGGACTGAGCGCAGGACTGGTTCAAACAAAAAATTTCACCTGGTCGATCGACTGGAATATCTCCGGTTACCGGGAGGAAATTACCGAACTGGCATTAAAAGATGAAAATGGAAATTCCATCGATGACATAGGTAATCGTTGGTTTATCGGTCAACCCATCCGGGTGTGGTTTGACTATGAAAATATCGGAATTTACAGCACCAGCGAAGTTGAACTGGCAAAATCAGCAGAAGCTAAATTGCCTGGCGAAATCAAATTACGAGATGTCGATGGAGATGGTATCATTACTGGTGATGATCGTAAAATTATAGGTACAGATGTACCAGATTTTTATGGTGGATTGACATCAAATTTCACCTTCAAGAATTTTGATCTCAGTGCTTTTTTCTACTATCGCCAGGGTCAGACAGACCATCTACTCCAACTTTCACGTAGGTAATAACTCGCTATTCGCACGCTATAACAACCTTAATGTGGATTATTGGACTGTTGACAATCAGGATGCTCAATATCCGAGACCGAATCAGAACCAGGAGTTCACCAGGAATAATAGCACTATGGGATATTTCGATGGGAGTTATATAAAGTTACGTAATGTCTCTCTCGGTTAC
>JBGTCB010000374.1:0-7088 GCA_041748995.1 Saprospiraceae bacterium
GAGACGAAGGAAGATACCGGGTCGTAACTGACTGAGGATCAACAATGTCAGAAACGACGAGAACGGCTGAATTCTTTTTACAGAAAAAGTGATCTTACAAATATCAGCGCAAGTTGGGTATTTCAACAGCCTCCTAGGGCTTATACTAATATGGGCATCAAATAAATCAGGCTCTTTCATAAGAGCATTGACGGAAAAAATTCCTCCAAAAGAATGGCCAACCAGAAGACGGTACTTATTTGCATTATAATCTGAATCAATCTTTGGTATCAACTCATCTTTAATAAAGGACAGCATCTGATCAGCGCCTCCAGCGGATGGAAAGCCGGTTTTAGCACTACTATCCAATTCAATTACCGGAGTCAGGTCACGGGTTCGATCTTTCGTATTGGGAATGGCTACCACCATCATTTCCGGAATACGACGTTGAGCAATCAGAAAATCGACGATCCCCGCTGTATGGAGAAAATGACCTTTGCCGTCCAGTAAATACATGACTGCGATGGGATCTCCTGAAGGATCATAATTCGGCGGAAGGTAAATCATAAGGAGTACCTCTATTTACCTCTGAATGAGTAAAAATTTAATAAGATGCAAGCTCGTGTTGTGAATTGTAAATAAGTTTAGTATAAGAAACACAGTTATTTTGTGCCAAGACAAAGAAGCAGAACCGCACATAGCCGAAGCTACGTAAGGTCTCTGGTGATGAAGTATTGGTGCAAAAGAACAAGTTAGATGATATACTTATTTGCGAATCACAACACTATACAAGGCTGGAGGAAGAAAGATAGCCGTAGCTATCTGACTGACGATCAACGAAGTAAGGCGCAGCATATTATTGAATAAATTTTCGAAGAAAATTGTTTTTACCATGAACGAGGTTGATAGAGGTGCTCTAAAGGTCTTTCCTCACCCAATATCCGGGATTCGATTATGTAAGTCTCTCCCAGGTTAATTTTCTCACCAATGATGTTTTTCTTTCCCTCCTGGGCATAGACAGTGATCCCTGCACAGATTAGTATCACCTGGTATAAAGATTTTTTGAAGGAATTCATTGGCAAGTGCATTAATAAGTTTTATGATACTTCTAAAAAAAATGACCGGTCGATCCCTGATGCAATTTAAAGAATTGCACTGGAATCTCCATTGAACGAGCACTCTGCCTCTCGAAAAGGCAAGTGCTTTTTCAATACTTGTATAGTCCCATTCTATAGTGCTACAGGAAGTTCGATACAGTTCTCGAAGTATCAATTCGTCAATTTTATTCTATCTTTCCTTTTAATTCTTGTTCTTTTGCACCTTAATTTCGAAAAAGTCAAAATGCCAGGTTTACTTCCCCAGGTTGATCCGGATGGTCTTCTGGAATATTCAGTTGTTTACACGGATCGTGCCCTGAATCATATGTCTCAGCGGTTTCAGGATGTCATGAAGGATATTTCCTCCACATTGAAAGATGTTTATCAGGCCCGGTCAGTCATTGTGGTGCCAGGTAGTGGTACTTTCGCTATGGAGGCCGTAGCCCGACAGTTTGCGACCGGTAAAAAATGTCTGGTGATTCGTAATGGCTGGTTTAGTTACCGGTGGTCGCAGATCTTTGAAATGGGTCAGATTCCTTCGGAGAGTACCGTATTGAAAGCCCGCAGGGATGATGACACCAACCAACCGGCATTTGTTCCTCCCCCTCTGGAAGAGGTCGTCTCGATGATTACGTCGCAGAGACCGGATTTTGTTTTTGCACCTCACGTGGAAACCTCTTCTGGTATAATTTTACCGAATGAATACCTGATGGGTGTGGCCAATGCCACACATTCAGCAGGAGGTTTGTTTGTACTGGATTGCATTGCTTCAGGGACTATCTGGGTAGACATGCAGAAAACCGGAATCGACATCCTGATCAGTGCTCCCCAGAAAGGCTGGAGTGGATCACCCTGTTGTGGATTGGTCATGCTGGGAGAACAAGCCCGTGATCTTATTGATCATACCAATAGCTCGAGTTTTGCCTGTGATCTGCGAAAGTGGTTACAAATTATGGAGACCTATGAAAGTGGAGGACATGCCTACCATGCAACAATGCCAACTGATTCATTATTGAGATTTTCTTCGGTCATGCAAGAAACAGTGAATTCCGGTCTACAGAAAGTGAAGAATCAACAACAAAACCTTGGCAACAGAGTGAGAAAACTACTTGAAGCAAAGGGTTTTAAAAGTGTGGCAGCCAGTGGTTTCGAAGCTCCCGGTGTTGTAGTTTGTTATACCGATGACCCGGACATCAAGTCAGGAAAAAAATTTAAGGAAAAAGGCTTACAAATAGCGGCAGGTGTACCACTTCAATGCGATGAACCGGCAGATTTTCAAACATTTCGCCTGGGTCTTTTTGGCCTCGATAAGCTACAGAATATAGATCAAACAGTTGATCAACTCCATAAAGCCCTTGATGAGATCTGCAGCTAATTATTTCTTTTAATATAAAATGCACCATTCCTGCAAAGTTTCGAACTTTGTCGCATCCGTTGGGCATAAATTGATGTTAGAGTTAAATTGAATGTCCGAGAATATATTAAATAAGTAAAATCCATATGAATAAATTGCCTTTTCTCTTACTCTGGGTTTTGGCCTTTATAGCCTGGAGTTGCAATTCTACCGAAGAAGATAAAGCGCAACAAGTCGCCCCGGCAGCAGTCAGCAGAGCGATGGCTGTTGATGTATTTGTCACCCAGGAACAGGTTCTCAGAGACATTATCAATGCTACCGGCTCCCTACTTCCAAATGAATCGGTACAGATTGGACCGGAACGGGCTGGTAAACTGGTTGCTTTACATTTTAATGAATCCTCCTTTGTTAATGAAGGAGACCTCTTAGCGAAGATCGACGATGAAGAACTATTAGCTCAAATGAACAGATTAAAAGTGCAGGAAAGCATGGCACTCAGAGAAGAAGAACGAGCAGCTGAATTGAGAGTCATAGACGCCATTCCGCAGGATGAATTTGAACGATTGCAGAATAGCCGGGAGCAAATCCAGGCTGAAATCAAGTTGACTCAAGTACAATTAGATAAAACAAACATCAGAGCACCCTTTTCCGGACTGGTTGGCTTACGTAATGTCAGTCTGGGTGCTTACGTCAGCCCTTCTGAATCTATTGTTGAGCTGCAACAAATCCATACCCTTAAACTGGAATTTGACATTCCCGAAAAACACATGCGGCAAGTCAAAATCGGACAGGAGGTTACATTTGAAATTGTAGGCTTTGATCAGCCTTTTACCGCAACAATTTATGCAACATCAACCGACATCACACCCAGTACCCGGTCTTACAAGGTCCGGGCACGTTGTTCGAATCGTAATGGACAGCTAAAACCGGGAAATTTTGCCAAAGTGGAGGTGATAACCGGAATAAATAAGCAGGCGATCATGATCCCCAGTGATGCGGTAGTTCCCGTGATCGATGGCCACCGTGTCTTTGTTGCCAAATCAGGTAAAGTCGAAGAACGGACAGTTATCACCGGTACCCGCGAAGGCATCATGATCCAAATTATATCCGGCATCAGTCAAAACGATACCGTCATCGTTTCCGGACTTTTGGCAATCTCACCCGGAATGCCCGTGCAGATTGGCGAAATTGTAGATTATTCAACCCACCTCAATTAGTCGCTATGTCCCTATCATCCATAAGTATTAACCGACCGGTTCTGGCTACAGTCATATCGATCACGATCATGCTTTTCGGAATCATAGGATATACATATCTGGGGCTGCGAGATTATCCGGTAGTTGATCCTCCGGTTATCACAGTACGTACCAATTACGTCGGGGCAAATTCCAACGTCATTGAATCCCAGATCACCGAGCCCCTTGAAGAAAGTCTCAATGGTATTGCCGGTGTATCCACGCTGACATCGACCAGCACGGATGGACGAAGTTCTATCACCGTTGAATTTCAGGTGGGTACAGACCTTGAAGCGGCAGCCAATGATGTGCGGGACAAAGTCTCGCTGGCGCAAAGGCTCCTGCCTCCGGATGCCGAACCACCCGTGGTCACCAAGGCCGATGCTGATGGAAGTTTTCTTCTCGCCCTGACAGTGCAAAGTGATAAAAGGGATCTGCTCGGTCTGACCGAAATCGCTACCAATATAGTCAAAGAGCGCTTACAGACCATTCCCGGGGTTTCACGGATTAATATTTGGGGAGAAAAAAAGTATGCGATCCGGATTAACCTGGATCCCGCCAAACTATCCGCCTATAGTTTGACACCCCTCGACATCAGGAACGCACTCAATCAGCAAAATCTGGAACTACCTTCCGGCAAAATCGAAGGGTTCCGCACAGAACTGACCATTCGTACTTTTGGCCGCCTTAATACACCGGAAGAGTTTGAGAATATGGTGGTGCGGGAATCCGGGGGTGTGATCGTGATGCTCCGGGACGTGGCCACCGTGAGTTATACACCTCAAAACCAACAGACGATACTTAGGGGAACCGGAATTCTACCCATGGTCGGTTGTGCCATTACCCCATTACCGGGTGCCAACTACATTGAAATCGCGGATGAAATCTATCATCGGGTCGATCAGATCAAAAAAGAACTGCCTCCTGACATAATCCTGGGTTACGCATTTGACCAAACCACATCTATACGGAAAGCGGTCACTGAAGTGCAGGATACCATCATTATAGCATTTGGCCTGGTCTTACTGGTGATCTTTCTGTTCTTGCGTGACTGGCGTACTACAATGATTCCTGTCCTGGCAATCCCGATTTCATTGATTGGTTCCTTTTTCATCATGTACATATTTGGATTTTCTATCAATATCCTGACGTTACTGGCTATAGTGTTAGCCACAGGTCTGGTCGTCGATGATGCTATCGTCATGATGGAAAATATATATCGAAGGGTCGAACAGGGCCAGGATCCCATCCAGGCCGGACATGAAGGCTCCAAAGAAATCTACTTCGCGATCATCGCTACGACAGTCACCCTGGTTGCTGTGTTCTTACCGATCATATTCCTCCAGGGATTGACTGGCAGATTGTTTCGGGAATTTGGAATCGTAGTAGCCGGTGCAGTCGTTATTTCGACCATCGTTTCTCTTTCGCTGACACCTATGATGTCCTCGCGATTTCTAAAGAATCGTGAAAAGCACAATATATTTTACCGGTCTACAGAGAGTTTCTTTGTTGGCTTAACAAACTTATATAATCGGACACTGCGTGGTTTTATCAAAGTTCGTTGGCTGGCCTGGGTCATTACTATCCTCGCTGTAGGAGGTATCTATCAACTGACAAAAATACTTCCGACTGAATTGGCTCCCATGGAAGATAAAAGTGGATTTCGGGTGGTTTCTACTGCGCCTGAGGGTACCTCTTTTGAAGTGATGGATCAGTATATGCTTGATGTTCTGGCTATCCTCGATACCTTACCTGAAAAGAGAGCGTACATAGCAGTCACATCACCCGGATTTGCAGCCTCCACTGCATCCAATTCGGCTTTTGTCTTTTTATCACTCGTGCAGCCCGAAGAAAGAGACCGTAGTCAGGATGAAATCGTGAAATCGTTGTATCCGGAATTTAGTAAATTAAATTATGCCCGCTCTTTTTTGGCTCAGGAGCAAACAATTGTGGTGAGCCGAAGCCTTAGGGGATTACCGATCCAGTTTATCATTCAGGCACCCAACTTTCAGAAATTGAAAGACATCCTTCCGCAGTTTATGACCCTGGCTGATCAACATCCGGCATTTGAGGTGACCGACCTCGATCTGAAATTTAACAAACCGGAATTACATGTCGCCATAGACCGGGATAGGGCCTTAAGTCTTGGTGTTACGGTGAGAGATGTAGCAGAAACCCTGCAGTTGTATTATGGAGGTCAACGCTTCGGTTACTTTATTCGTAATGGCAAACAATACGAAGTCATTGGAGAAGCCAGCCGGGGAAATCGGGATGAACCAGATGACCTTAGTAAAATCTATGTTCGTAACAACCAGGGTGAAATCATCCAAATGAGTAATCTGGTGCAACTTAGTGAAGAATCAAATCCACCGGCTCTCTATCGATATAATCGGTATATCGCCGCGACCATATCTGCCGGTCTGGCGGATGGATATACGATGGGACAAGGTATCGCCGCCATGCGGGAAATTGCGGATGAGGTTTTGGATCCGACCTTCAGCACGGCATTGGGTGGCTCATCAAAGGACTTTGAAGAAAGCTCAGGTGGCCTTTATTTTGCATTCCTGCTTGCGTTGGCGTTGATTTATCTGGCTCTGGCAGCCCAGTTCGAAAGCTTTCTTGATCCCTTAGTAATTATGTTCACAGTGCCACTTGCTTTAGCCGGTGCTTTGTTGGCATTGTATCTCACCAATCACACTATTAACATTTTCAGTCAGATCGGAATCATAGTTCTGATAGGTATCGTGACCAAAAACGGCATCCTGATTGTGGAATTCGCCAACCAAAGGATGGAGGCCGGCCTATCAGTGAGGGACGCTGTTATTGAAGCCTCCACGTTGCGGATGCGGCCCATCCTTATGACAAGCATGGCAACAGTCCTGGGGGTTACTCCGATTGCCATTGCATTGGGATCTGCATCTACAAGCCGGATTCCCATGGGTATAGCCATCATCGGTGGGCTTTTGTTCTCTCTGCTCCTTACCCTTTATGTCATTCCCGCTATTTATACATTTTTTAACCGGGACAAAAAGAATGGGGCTGATCCGAAAACCATTAGCCATGATCGCATTACAGAAGTCTCTAAATCAAATACAAGTTCTACATCGGTTACGCAAGGCGAAAAAGAAACTGTAAGTGCAACCGGTAATGATTCCTTCAATTTCTTGATTGTCAGCGATCCGGAACACGGAGAACCTTCCACAGGCAAGCAATAAATACGAGTCGTGAATAACCTGAATAACCGGTCTGGGAAATACTTTAAAGAGAAGCCTTCAAATAGAAAATCATTAAACTTGAACCGGGATAATGCATTAGACTTTCTATTGCAAGACAGAATTGCTGCAAATACGGGCACATCATCGATTTTTGATGCTCACCATGATGGTGACCATGTCTGCGCCCTCAAAAACCTCTGGAGCACCC
>JBGTCB010000375.1:0-11703 GCA_041748995.1 Saprospiraceae bacterium
TAACGTGCATATGCCCCACCGGTGGCCCACCAGGGAGGGGTTATGATGAGAAGCAGATTCTCATGGTCTTCATTCCAGATGCCGTCTGCATTGGTGGCCTTAACTTTAAATTCATAAGTGCCAGGATCCAGGTTAGTATAAGTAACATTTCTTTTATTCTCCACAAATTGCCAATCCGCATCAAACCCTTCCAGCTGATAGGCATATTGAATATTTTCCGGAGCGGAGTAATCCAGGGCTACGTATTCCACGGTAATAACTCTCTGATCGTAGGGTAGCTCTATTTCTTGTGTCCATGAAATATCCTGATCCAGATAAAATTGCTCTTCGGATCCTTCCTGATTCGTACGCACCAGTACGGGTTCGTTGAATAATTGAAACCCGGACAAAACAATCGGTGGTTTAAAATCACTCAGTTTTACACTATCCGGATGAAAAATGTCAATACCTTGCCGGCCACCAAAAAACAATTGTCCGGTGTAGGGACTTTTGCCATAAAGAAAGCCATCATAACCCTTATTTCCCAGACCATCATGCGAAGTGAAATTATCGATTTGCCGGGTATATGGATTGAAGCGGCTAATTCCTTCAAGGGTTAACATCCAGAGGTTACCATGTTCGTCTGGCAGGAGACTTAAAATCGTATTATTAAGCAACCCGTGTTGAACCGTTATATGTTCAAATCGCTCGATGGCCGGATCCAGACGATTCAATCCACCCCCATATGAGCCACTCCAAATGTAACCCAGTGTATCTTCATACAGGCAAAAGGAGGTATTTTCACTCATACTGAATGGATCATCATCTTCATGCCGGTAAATAATAAAAGTATCTCTCGCCGGTAGATATTTTAACAGGCCGGTTCTGGTTCCAATCCAGATATAACCCTGCTGATCTTCAAACAGATGCCGGCAACTGTTATTGTCGCTGTAGATCGCGGTTGGTGGAAAAGTGTAAGATATAACTCTGCTTTCCGTAAAATCAATCTTAAAAATCCCGCCGGACCAGGTAGCAACCCAAAGATAGCCTCGTCTGTCTCTCAGTATATCCCTCACTACCGCTTTTTGCAACAAGTCAATACCTGCCAGTCCTTTCTCAAAATCGATAAATTCGTTCCTGACCTTATCAAAGAGAAATAATCCTCTTGGGGTTCCAATCCACACCAATTTACCTTCTTCAAGGAAAGTAATCACTCCCTTTTCCCAGTCATTTAAGCGAAAATCAGGTTTAAATGGGAATGGTTCTATCTTCCCTGATTCTATTTCGAATAAAACAGGCCCTTCCAAACGAGGTAGTAATAAAACACCCGGTTTAATTTCATAAAACTCATAGAGACTGGATACCGCCCTCAACATTTCGAAAAGATTCAGGGAAATATGTTTGAAATATCTCTTTGATAAGTCACACCTATAGGGTTTCCCCGATAAATTTCCGATCCACAATTGATTCTGGCGGTTGAGGAAGAGACTACTTATTTCATTTTTTGCACGATTGGTGGAGTCCTCAAGATCAACCGGTTGCACATGGTAAGAAAGATGAGGCAAATTGATCTGCATTAACCGGCCAGATGCAAGAATCAAGTCATTCTCTGTAAGAACCGCCAAAGGAAATAGGAAGTCATCGGTCGTAAGCTCAGGAATGCTTAGAGAGCGGATCATCCTGTTGACCCGGGGATCAAAATTTCCTATCCCACGATTTCCAACCAGCCAGAAGCCGTCCGGTGCTTCGAGCATACAAAACAGGAGAGATCCAATAGAGTTTGTCAGCTCTTCAATAATAATTTCATTCACCGCCGTAGAAGCACTTCTCCTGTAATAAATACGCGAATTACAAACAATCCACAAATCACCTTTTGAATCGATTAGCAGATCATTTATTCTTGGCTTTTCATTCTCATTTGAAAACTTTACCTCTTCAAACTGTATTTCATCCAGGTTTACTTTATATAACTTTTGACCGGTAGTGATCCAAAGATTGCCACTGGAATCACCAACTATCTCAGAAATTCCTGCATTTTTAATCAGATAATTCTCATCTGTATACTTTTTAAATCTGCGGGTACGCACATCGAGATAATGAAGCCCCAATTGGGTTCCTATCCAGATATTTCCTTTGCTATCTTCAAACAAACAAGTGACCTTATTATCGCCTAAACTAAATGGATCTCCCGGATCATGAGTAAAATGCGTCAGTGAATAACCATCAAATAAATAAAGACCTCCGTAGGTACCAAACCACATGAAACCCCGGCTATCCTGATAAATACAATCGACCATAGGAAATGGAGAAGTCCCGGCAATCTCAACCGGATTAAATCGTAATATATTTGTTTGACCAATGGTGACCAGGTATGGAGCACACAGCAGGATTGATAAATAAAACCATTTGGAAAGCCTAAATGATATTTCTTCAGATGGTCGGAACATAATTTTTCCTTATTACTCAATGGGATCACACTACTGAAAGGTAAAAGTTAGTCATTAAAAATTCATATTACAAATGAATCAAAATGAATCATAAGAAATTGATTTGCAGATCTATGGTTTTGATCAAGGAATTACCTGTTGCCGGGAGATGCTGTAAATCGTTGCTTTCTCTGATGGTGGGCGATACAGATTCACGGTTATCCTTTTACGCTACCGGAGGAATAGATCCAGAGTTTTGCAAATTATAATGTCACTTTTGGCCATTCAATTAGGGAGGATAGTGCGAAACTTTCCTAAATTCATTTCGTCTTACCTGGCGAGAAAACCTTGATCAATGGCCAACCGCATCACCTGGGTACATATCCTGCTGTTCCTGGCAGTTATTAAATTGATTGTACATTTTGGTACGAATACCCTATGGTCACTGCACCGGGACGCATTATTATATCTTGCTCTTGGCCGCCACCTTGACTGGGGTTATGCCTCCGTACCTCCTTCTATCGCTGCTTTTGGCTGGATAGCTGATAGATTACTGGGAGGATCGGTTTTTGCTATCCGGCTCATACCGTCCATTGTCTCGACTTTAACGGTGGTCTTAACCGGAATGATGGCTTATGAAATGTCTTCCGAAAATAATCCAGCCCGTGGTCGCATAGCAGCATTCCTCGTTGGTATAGCGGGTCTCACTTCCGGTGCTTTTCTCCGGCCAGGGATGTTATTTCAGCCGGTTGTCTTCGATATTTTCTACTGGACACTTATGTCCTGGATCCTTTTAAAATATATAAATACCCAGGATAAAAAATGGCTGATCTGGCTGGGAGTGGCAACCGGATTGGGAATGTTAAATAAATATTCAGTGGCATTTCTTATCCTCGGATTTTTACCCTGGCTCCTCTTTTCCAGCCACCGGAATCTATTGACCAAAAAAGTGTTCTATGTCATGACCGGAATCGCATTCCTCATTTTTCTACCGAATTTAATCTGGCAAATTCAACACCAATTACCCGTTATCCGTCATATGCAGGAATTGGCCGCTACCCAGTTCGTCAATGTAACATTGCAGGGATTTATTCTTGATCAATTTTTCTTTTTTCTACCTGCTGTACCTCTCTGGTTTATGGGAATTTACTTCCTGCTGTTTGACAGAACTGGTCAAAAATGGAAAGGATTTGCCTGGATGTATTTTTCAGTCCTGATATTAATACTACTCCTAAAAGGAAAAAGTTATTATACCATAGGAGCTTACCCGGTATTAATCGCAGCCGGGGCAGCCTTCCTGGAAAAATTGACCGCGCATAAAATCTGGATTCCCGCCGGTCTTGTCGTGTTGATGTTGGTCATCGCTCTGCCGAGATATCCTATTGTCCTACCGATCTATCACCCTGAAAAAATTGCTGCATTTTTCGAAAAAAGAAAAGACACTCCCATCATGCAAACTGCCTTGCGCTGGGAAGACGGCAGGCTGCATACGTTGCCCCAGGATTTTGCCGATATGCTTGGCTGGGAAGAGATCGCTGAAATGACCGGAAAAGCATGGCAAAAGTTAGAAGATAAAAATACGGCCGCTATTTATGCCGAAAATTACGGACTTGCCGGCGCTATCGAGCATTTTGGCAAGAAATACAACCTTCCGGAAGTGCTTAGTTTTAGTGATAACTATCGTTATTGGCTCCCCGATTCTCTTTCATCTGATTTTAAAACATTGATCTATGTAAATGATGAACTGGGTGATGATATGCCGGGATTCTTCCTTGAAATTGACAAGGCAGGTCAGCTGGATATGCCGCTATCGCGACAACATGGCACGAAGATTTTTATTTGCAGTGGACCCACTCAGGCATTTTTTGAACGAATCGGTAATGCGATTAGAGAAGCGAAAAATGAAGTGGAGATTGAGTGATGGAGCCGTGATCGACAAATTATAATGTTAGACTGTTATTCATATTCATCAATAGTCCGTGTGTTTATAAGTTGTATTCATAATAATTCTAGTAAATCATCTTCTTCGAACTGAATAAATTCCTTTATCCTGATCTCATGCTTGATCAATAGCTGAATAATTTGCTGAGTTGTAGCATTGCCGATTCTGATCCAAATAACTTTAGGTGGATTTCCATATCGATTACTGAGATGTTCAAAGTCCTTATCCTTGGTAACAATAGTTAAACCGTTCTCCTTTGCAAAGTTCCAGATCACTAAATCATCAACTGCTCCAAGTGAAACCTCAATTACATGTTTGCATCCAGCAAATATTTCAACTAACCTGACTGAGACCTTTAGCGATAAATTATTATCAAATAATAACACAATCTGGACAACTATTTCATTGAACGACTATAGATCGGTTTTTTTCGGCATGAGCAGCATATGCCAATGCGGCAAGAATATCATTCCTCGTTAGAGAGGGGAAATCCTCCAGGATCTCATCAATACTCATATCTGCTGCCAAATAACTCAAAATATCATATACTGTGATTCTTAGACCACGAATGCATGGCTGGCCACCTCTTTTACCAGGTTCAATGGTAATATATTCTCTATAATCTATCATTGGAAGATTTCCTTAAGCCCTAAAGATAAGAAACACCAAAGAACAGTATAGTGTTCCCTTATGACGAAGCAGGACAATAATTGACTCCGCAACTCCAGCTCAATGAGACCACTGAAAATTTAGGCCCCAATTGATCCTTAGAATGTTCGATCACTACCAGCAGAAATAGGTCTTACATTTCACTTCGACCTCCTCAGCTCCCCGACTCTTACGTGCGACTTCCGACTCCTGACTTCCGACTCCTGACCCCTGACTTCCGACTTCCGTCTTCCGTCTTCCCGCCTCACTCCCCACTTCCCCACCAATTATTTCCCGGATCAAAATCTTTTGCAAGAAAATCAAGGCGCTGCTTCTCTAATTGCGGCCATCTTTCATTAATGACCTTATCGAGATATTCTTTTTCCTTCGTCGCATCATATTGTGGATCTCTAACTGGATATCTGGCTCCAACCTCATTTAAATACCTGAACAATTGTTTACTTAGCTTTTCTTTAATTTCCGGATTTTCACCAGCCACATTATTTAATTCCTTTAAGTCGTTTTCCAGATTGTACAATTCCTCTCTTTCATCCTCGTAATAATGAATTAATTTCCATATGCCTTCTCTAATTATTGAGGACGGTTCACCTCCTTGATTACCATAATGGGGATAATGCCAATATAAAGTTCTTTCGGGCAAAACATCACCTTTTAAAAGGGGAACCAAACTAATGCCATCTTGATGTTCTTCGGGTTTCAAAGGCACAGATAACAAATCTAAAATGGTCGGATAAAAATCCATTCCTGTCGCCGGAACATCTATTTTACTACTGGTTTGACCAAGCCATGGAACTTTAATTATATAGGGCTCGCGGATACCTCCCTCAAATTGATATCCTTTGCCTGCTCTCAAGGGCAAATTGGAGGTTGCAAATGCATCTCCGGCAGCGACTCCTCCATTGTCTGAAGTAAAAATGACTATTGTATTTTCGGCCAGACCCATTTCATCCAATGCATCCAACACGACACCAATGGCGTCATCCATACTCTCAACCAAACCCGCATAAATGGGGTTGTCCTGGACCTGACGGATTGGTAAGAATCGACCCATTTCAAAGCCATGATCAGTGATACCCATTGCTTCGGCCTTATCCCGGTATTTCTGCCACTTTTCCTGAGAGGTTTGGATTGGACCATGCACTGCATAAAAAGAAAGGAATGCAAAAAATGGTGCCTCCGCATTGTCCTTTATAAATCCAGCGGTTTCTCTGGCAAGTCGCATGGATAGATTTTCTCCCGGGGTCAAATTTTCCAGGTTTGGATTTTCCCAGGGAGAATAGTATCCACCAATTGGACTACCCTTGTCCCAACCCCCTTTATTGATATCAAATCCGTGATCAGTCGGCCATGACCCCTCTTTACCCAAATGCCATTTGCCGGCAAAAAATGTTTTGTAGCCACGCTCGCTCAGGGCCTCCGGCAAAGTGATATATTCATGTGGTAAATGATCTACATACTCCGGTGGTAATAACTTGTTATGTCTTCCCGCGGATCTCCATTCTTCTCCGGTGGCCGCCCCTATCCAGTCAGTGATGCCATGTCTGGCAGGCGATCTACCCGACATGATACTTGCTCTCGAAGGACTACATACCTGGCATCCGGCATAACCATTGGTAAAAACAAATCCCTCCTGGGCAATCTTATCAATATTGGGGGTTTCATAATATTGGCTCCCGGTGCAGCTTAGATCATGATAACCCAAATCATCTGCCAAGATAAATAAGACGTTTTGAGTAACTTTCTCTTTAGGCCGATTACAAGAGTAAGCTCCAATAATCAGCAGCAAAGCAACCAGACATAAGACATTAAGGAAACGGGGAAGAGTGTCCATATACATGCGAGAATTTGATTAGATCTTTTGAAGATAATAAAATTGGCTATCACATATATCGAGATCTGGTACCTTCCCAGACGGGAGGTTTATGGCAAAATTTGGGCAAGGAATAGCCGGAGGATGTTTTCCATGACACCCATATCCGGAAAGAAAATTCTCAGCAAAATATTAGCGCATGTTGAATAATTTCAACAGCCTTCTGGAGGTGCCAGGAATCGCCATAGACTGTGATTCTTCAATTCCATAAACTTCTAGCCTCAAATTTCTTAAACCATTTGGCTTAAAATTGATTTAAGACTAGTGAGTTATACTTGTATCAAATAATCATCGGTAGATTTTGATAGTATCCTGCAGTTTTTTTCCCTATCATCGGAGCCACAATTAATGATGCGATTTATGAATCTGGAGTTACTTGTGGAAGGTCCGTTTATTCTCGGAAATACCGTACGATATCTAGACACTAGTGGTAATATCATTGATCAAATATTGAATCGCGAGGAATCACTGGAAGTATACATTCCCAATAAAGATCAGGATCAATTTTCCTTCCTTTTAAAATCAACAATTAATCCACATCTGGAAGTCTTTAATTTACCTGCAAAACTTATAGCTATCGCAGATATCGAAGGCAACTTTGATGGCCTGACCAGTTTTCTTCAAAACAATCAGATTATCGATCAAAACTTTGATTGGTGTTTTGGGGATGGTCATTTTTTGATCAATGGTGATCTGGTAGACCGGGGTCCCTTTCCAATGGCTATCCTTTGGTTAATTTACAAACTTGAGGCCCAGGCCAAAGCAGCCGGTGGTCATGTACACATAATCCTGGGTAACCATGATCTAATGAATATTCAGGGATGGTCGGACTATGCCCATCCGGATCATCAGAAAGTAGTCCGGATGATGACCGGTATTTCCGAACCAGGTCATGCCTTCCGTTTTCTCTATTCCGGATGGAACGAAATCGGTCAATGGTTAAGATCGAAGCCTGCCGTACTGAAAATTGGAAATCTGCTTTTTGTGCATGGTGGATTGTCTCATGAACTTTTGCCCTATAAACTTTCGATTGCAGAGATCAATCAAATTGTCCGGAAAAATCTTGACCAGGATTTTTATTTTAGTTCAGCGCCTGATTCGATGCTCAATCAGGTGATGGGGAAAAGCGGTCCTATCTGGTATAGGAACCTTGCCAGAGCACACGATGGAAAACCTAAGGATAGTCAGCAACAATTAAATCAAGTGCTGGATTACTATCAGGTCGATAAAATGATCATCGGACATACAGTCATGCCCGATATATGCACTGATTATGGCGGCAGACTTATTAAAATAGATGTACTGCACGGTCAGATAAAAAATAGTGGATTAACCCGGGGAATATTGGTGGAAAATGAAGAATTTTATAAAATAGATGATTTAGGCAGAAAGTTCTTACTTTGATTTTATTGAATTCTTTTTCAGAACAGTAGATGGAAATAATCTACATACCAAGCATTTAAATTCTTATCGATCATATTTGAATTGACAAAAAACCACTATAAAACATACTTGCGTTCCCTATGGTGATTAGATTTTTTAATTTTTTTATTGGGCACTCGATTTCCATTCCAAATTTGTGGAAGTGACGGGAAAATTAGCTATTGAGCTATTGAATACTATTGATCATTGGTCCCAGCAACACTTCCAATTTTTCCAGTCGCTGAGCCAGCATTTCATTGTCTGATTTCCGGTTTAGAATTTCCAATTCGAGATCTTCGACTTTTTCATTTAATTCCTGTACTGCTTTCACCATGGGCACCACAAACTCTGCATAACGCAATCCATACATATCGATTTTATTTTTAGGTGCATCGACCCCGCTATCTAAGGCAAAGGTAGATACAACGGCGATGGTTAGCTTATACCAGGATTCCTGGTTCTTATAGTATAGTCCCATAATAGACTGTTCGGTATGTCAAAGCTGATAAAGAGGGATCCGGCAGGACATCATGCTATGAAAGGATGGAAGTCATTTAATTGAACTGGAATGGAATGGGAAATCAAACATAACCCTCTTTCAATCTGAAAAATCTGGTTTTGTGTTTCCATAGCCCTGAAAAAAATTTCCAAAAGTGCAAATATCACCCCGATGGGTGATTTTGTTTCCTGAATCACAGTCTAAATTTGATTCTGGAAATACTTACTTTTTTGAAGGTTCCGGCCAAATCAAAGTAATCCATGCCATAAAGTCTGACAATCATTTCAATAAAAGCAATCAAATATGAAAACGATAATTACAAGCTCTCAAATCAAATCACTCAAAACTAAAAGGAGATTTTTATTTTTCATCTATGTACTTCTAGCCTTCAGTTTAACTGCGCAAGACATCGAAACGGAAAATGGTAATCTAATCATTAATAGGACTAATTTACAAGCCAGCGCTGAGATCGTGACCACCGGCGCCAATTCAGATGCAGTCGTTAAAGTAGGTGCTGGTGGTGCCAGTAAAGCTACTCTGGGATGGGATGGAGGTGATGATATGTTTAAGATAAATACTGGATCAACTCTCAATAACTTCGGATTCATGATGCAAGGCAACAGCTCAGATACCCGATTTGGGTTGGGAACTCTTCCTGATGCAAATGCAAAAGTCTTCATCAATTACAATTCCTCTGCAGGTGCTATTCCTTCTCCCCACCTGGATTTACGCGAAGGCAACAATATTGATTATGCCCGTTTGCAATTTAGCAATTTTGGCGTCGATGGTTACTGGCATATTGCCGCCCAGACCGTAACCTCCGATCCCAGGATGAATTTTTACTTTCATAATGGAACATCAGGTGAAAATATATTAGTCCTTGATGGTGACAATGAGAGAGTTGGCATCCTGAGAACTCCGGCCGCAAATGCATTAGAAGTGAACGGCGGTGCTTCCAAAACTGCGGCTGGTGATTGGTTAGCCAATTCGGATCGCCGGATTAAAACGGACGTCATAGATATAGAAGATAGTTATTCCACCTTATTAAAACTACGACCGGTTAAGTTTAAATACACGGAAGAATGGAAGCGGGACAGACCTAGCATTGAGGACAAGTACTATTATAATTTTATTGCGCAGGAGTATGCCGAAGTTTTTCCGGAATCGGTGCAGGGGAGCGGTGAATTCCTCGAGGGAGATGACAAAGAAATCATTCAAATCGATACCTATAATGCCCAGATTGTGACCATTGCCGCCACACAGGAATTAATCAGGGACCATACGAAAATGAAAGAAGAAATCGCTGGTTTAAAGCAAGCATTGGAAAGTATTTCAACCAGCAATGCGCAATTATACACGGAGCTTCAATCCATCAAAGCAATGCTCAGTGGTCAAACCGCAAACAATAATTCGGATGACTAATTAAGCGATCTGGTTGAAGAAATAATGCAATGCATCGGGCTATCAAACTTACAGATAAACCCGATGCATTTTTTTTACTTCAAAACGGTATTCTTGACGGGACTTGATTATTCAACTTCGACAATGACCTCTACTTCGATCGCGATGTTGGTGGGTAAAGAGCCCATTCCAACAGCAGATCGGGCATGCTTACCCCGGTCACCGAAGACTTCCACCATTAAATCTGAAAATCCGTTGACCACTTTGGGTTGATCCCGAAATCCAGGATCGGCGTTGACCATGCCCAATACCTTTACCACGCGTTTCACTTTATTCAGGTTACCCAACTCTGCCTTAAGAGCAGCCAGCGAGTGAATGCCGGTTAGACGGCCGGCAGCATAACCCTCTTCGATCGTCAGGTCAGAACCAACTCTCCCCTCAATATAAGAACCATCATCTTTTTGCGGTCCCTTACCTGACACAAATACCAGATTACCGGTTCGAACTGTATTGACGTAATTTGCAACCGGTGCGGACACAGCCGGTAAGACAATACCCAGTTCTTTTAATTTTGCTTCCGGATCATAATCTCCGGTTTGTGCATTCAACACTTCCATATTATCAGTTTTAGGAGCATCACCACAGGAAATAATGAGCAATGCCACAATGCAGGAAAAAAAATATTTCATGAAATTTGTTTTTATTTTTTGTGGAAAATAAACTTTATCGATCGCCAAAGTTGACTTCTTCTTTCACCCTGGCTGAGTTCAAAATTCACATCCTCCCCGGAAGATCATCTTCCAGTACCTATTTATTTAGGCTTTAGCCGATAAAATTTCCTTAATTCTGGAAGCGACTACTCGTTCCTCACCTGGATTTAGCATCCAGGTCGTAATGCCGAGTGATTCCTTACCACCCACAGTCTGTATGGAAGGATGACCCATCCGTAGTTTTTCTCTCACCTGATTCCCATCCAATTTAATCATGTTCATATCCCAGCTAACGTTGAGAGACGGCACATGATTGGCAATTTCCGGAACATGGATCTCTGAATTCACTCCCTCAACGGAAGAAACTGCATCGTGAATATGTTGGATTTGACCCGCCCACAGTTTCCAGTCAGCTTCATGATCCCTGTTCAAAAAGTTCTCCAGAGCGACCAGCATGCCGAGACACTCCTCTTTATTCACTTTCATACCTCTGCCCACCGTATCACCCCTGGGTGCCGCATTTTGTCGTGCACCAGCAATTAAATCTTTTCTACCCAGCAGCAGACCAGCACTTTGAGGCCCGCGCAATCCCTTTCCTCCCGAAAAACAAACCAGGTCAAAACCCATCTTTGTATATTTAAATAAATTCTCTTTCGGTGGAACATCAGCAGCACAATCAATCATGGTGGGAATGCCATGCTTTTTACCAATGGCCAGAAATTCATCATATTTTACCTGACCGTCCGGATTACCATAGTTTAAAAACCAAAGCATCGCCGTTTGAT
>JBGTCB010000376.1:0-6264 GCA_041748995.1 Saprospiraceae bacterium
TATCTGGACGGAAGGCATACCGGAACCGGTGGAGCCAATCATGTGACAATTGGAGGAGCTAAACCTGCAGATAGCCCGTTACTGAGGCGACCGGATCTTCTGAAAAGTATGATCACCTAGTGGCAACACCACCCTTGCCTATCGTATTTATTTTCCACTCAGTTTATCGGTCCCACGAGCCAGGCTCCCAGAGTCGATGAAGGCCGGAACGAGATGTTGTATGAGTTGGAACTGGCATTTCATCAGATTCCGGATCTGAAAGAGAATGAAGTACCTTTCTGGATCGTAGATCGTATTTTTCGAAATTTATTAGTAGATGTCACCGGGAACACGCATCGGGCTGAATTTTGTATAGATAAATTGTATTCACCAGATTCGCAATCAGGCAGATTAGGAATCCTGGAATTCCGTGGCTTTGAGATGCCTCCGCATTATCAGATGTGTATGGTCCAGTTTCTGTTGATCCGGGCATTAATCAGCTGGTTTTGGAAGGAACCTTACAGTCATAAACTTGTTCGTTGGGGTACTGCTCTCCATGACCGGTTTCTTTTACCGCACTATTGTCAAAAGGATTTGGGGGATGTCGTTGCTGATTTGCAAAGAGCAGGCTATGCTTTTTCTCTGAATTGGTTTGATCCCTTTTTTGCTTTTCGATTTCCCTTTCTGGGGGAACTTCAGGTCGATGACATTCACGTCGAACTTAGGATGGCTATCGAACCCTGGCATGTGCTGGGAGAGGAGGTCCGGAGTGGCGGCACTGCCAGATATGTTGACTCATCCTTAGAGCGGCTTCAGATTAAAATCAGCGGACTGACCGATTCGCGTTACATATTACTATGCAATGGTTTCAGGATTCCGATGAAAAATACCGGTGTGCAGGGTGAATATGTGACAGGAATACGTTACAAAGCCTGGAAACCTGAATCGTCCCTGCATCCAACCATCGATGTTGATACGCCATTGGTCATTGATCTTTATGATACCTGGAGTAATAAATCAGTCGCAGCGTGTCAGTACCATGTTGCTCATCCGGGAGGCCGTACTTATCAAACTTTCCCGGTCAATAGCTACGAAGCCGAAGCCCGGAGAGTTTCCCGGTTTTTTGATTTCGGGCATACGATCGAAATTTCCGAACCAACGGTGCAAAGTCCGGCTGCAGTTGGAAGATTCATCACCAAAACGATTGTGCATAACGAATATCATGAAGGTGAACAGGAGTTTATTCCCGAGTTTCCCAATACAATGGATTTGCGCTTTTCTTCCTCAACAAAGAAATCTAAATGATGATAAAAAGTCAGACCTTTAAATCATGATTGAGACATATCTCAGGGAAAGAAAAGTTGGTCGCTCCTCTTTTTTTGATGAATTGGCGGGCAAGAATGGCGAGGTTTTTCCGCATTGGAAAAAGCTGGTATCGTATTATGAAAAAACAGGTGAGCAGAGCTTACTGGAAAGGGCTGCTGAAGTGGACCGGCATCTTAAGGAAAATGGTGTTACCTACAATATCTATGGTGATCCTGAAGGATTAAACCGACCCTGGCGACTTGATCCGATACCGATCTTAATCGATGAAAACGACTGGGAGGAAATTGAACGAGGGGTGAAACAGCGTGCCGAACTTCTTAATCTTTTACTTAAAGACATTTATGGGACCCGTAGTTTGATCAGGCAGGGAGCACTACCGTTTGAACTGATCTACAATCATCAGGGATTTCTTCGGCAGATGGATAAGGTGTCGATACCAGGTGATCGGCAACTGGTGCAATATTCGGCAGACCTGGCTCGCGGACCTAACGGAAAAATGTGGGTTTTATTCGACCGAACCGATGCTCCTTCCGGTGCGGGTTATGCACTGGAAAACCGTTCGGCAATGACCCGGGTATTTCCTGACTTATTAAGGGAGAATCACATCCGTAAAATCAGTTCCTATTTTCAGACTTTTAGAAATACCCTGACCAGGTTGTCCATGAAGAATCAGGAAGATCCGAAGATCGTCCTTCTTTCACCGGGTCCTTCCAACGAGACTTACTTCGAGCATGCTTATCAGGCTTCTATGCTTGGATTTACTTTGGTGACTGGTGAAGATTTAATCGTCAGAGATGGTTATGTCTGGCTCAAGACCATTAATCAGCTGGAAAAGGTCGATATCATCCTGAGAAGAGTTGATGATGTTTTTTGTGATCCTCTTGAATTCCGGGAAGAATCCCAATTGGGAGTGGTAGGTCTCACCGAGGTTGTCAGGCAAAATAAAGTACTATTGATCAGTACATTGGGAAGCAGGATACTTGAGAATCCAGGTTTGATGGCATTTTTACCGGGACTTTGTAAGAAATTACTGGGTGAAGATTTGATCCTGCCATCGGTAGCTACCTGGTGGTGTGGTCAGGTGAAAGAACGAAATTATGTCCTGGATAATATCAGCAATTTGGTTATCCGACCAATCTATCAAACGGCTACGGAGCAAGCCCTGTTGGGACCGTCATTATCGAAGAAGCAGGTAAAGGAGATTAAAGAAAAAATATCTTCCAAACCTCATTTATACATAGGCCAGGAAATTGTCGAATTTTCTACTTCACCATCATTGATCGGAGGGAAACTTGAAGCCAGGAATACTGTTTTAAGAACTTATGCGGTGGCTAATGATGAAGCGGACAACTATGAATTGATGCAGGGTGGCCTTACCCGGAGTGCCCCGGAAAAAAGTGCCTTTATTGTCAGCAATCAGAGTGGTGGTATCAGTAAGGATACCTGGGTGGTTGGTAATAAACCGCCAAAGAAGCAGGATGTTCCCATACTATACCATCCGAAAAAATCAGATACTTATATTCCAAGTAGTACGGGAGAGAATCTGTTCTGGTTAGGGCGTTATCTGGAACGTTCGATTAATGTTGTCCGATTTTTGAGAATTGTATTACGTCAATACAACGAGATTGAAGAGAGCAGACAACCCTGGCGCAACAAATCACTTCGAAGCACCTTAAAAACCATCACGGATTTGACCAAAACCTATCCAGGTTTTTATGATCGGAAAATCATGCAAAATCCGGCAGCCGAATTAAGTGAATTAGTAACCAATTATAATAAAGCCGGTTCACTTAGCAGTTCTCTCCAATCATTTATCAGAAATGGATATAAGGTGAGAGATCGACTCAGTCTGGATATCTGGCGAATTCTTGATAGCATCTCCGGAGAAATCGAAGCTTTGCGGGAAACGGAAGGTGATCTTGGACAGATTCACCGAGTTCTCGACCAGCTGATTGTCAAATTGATGGCATTCGTAGGGCTTAACATTGACACAATGACCCGGGAGGTAACTTGGAGATTGGTTAATATCGGGAGGTTTATTGAATCCTCGGTTAACAGTGCACAAGTACTTTCAACACTGGTGGAAAAACAGGAACCGGATGTCGAGCGGCATATTTTAGAAACCATTCTTTTGGCTCAGGAAAGCTTAGTGACTTATCGATATAAATACCGGACCGGTCTGGAAGTAAATGCGGTATTGGAACTTTTACTCACTGAAGAAACAAATCCGAAATCATTGGTGTATCAGATTACACATTGTGATGAATACCTGCAAAGAATTGGCAATAAAACAGAGAGAAATCTTAGTGCTGCCCAAAAGAAATTGTTGGAAATCATCACTTTGATCCGTCTGTGTAATGTCGATGAATTGGCTGATCAGGTGGTTGATAAAGAGAGAAAGGATCTTCAGATATTTTTACAAAAAATTATCATGAATCTGCAGGAGGTATCCAATATTATTTACCACACCTATTTTGCCCATTCCCGCGACCGCTATGCCTTTGTCAGCTCGAAGCTACCGGAGTTATGATCTATCGCATTGAGCACACCACTAAGTACGAATATCAGAATGGCGCAAATACCTGCCATAATATTGCCTATCAAAAACCATTGAATAATTCGCTGCAGAATCTATTGAAACACGAGTACCGGATTATTCCTAAACCTGAATTTCTTGAAGAAAGGGTTGATTTTTTTGAAAATAATTATGCCTATTTCTCAATCGAAATCCCTCATACTACATTGGTGGTTACTTCTCATAGTGAGGTGGAGATCCGGGATGCCCCATGGAATCAGTTAGACCCTACGCTCTCAGCTCCCTGGGAGGAAGTGGTGGGTATATTGCAGAGTACTTCTACCTTGAATGATATTCGCCAATATTATCTTGAATCCGCTCTGGTCTACCGCATTCCCGGATTATACGAATATATTCTTGAGACATTCCTGCCTGGTCGTCCATTAATCGAGGCAATGTCGGAGTTTAATAGCCGCATCTATCGGGACTTTGAGTACACCTCCGGTTATACCGATATCAGCACGCCATTGGATACGCTTTGGAAGCACCGGAAGGGGGTCTGCCAGGACTTTGCCCATTTTGCCCTGGCATGCCTGCGCTCGATTGGACTCGCTGCAAGGTATGTGAGTGGCTATATAGAAAGTGTGGCACCTCCCGGTAAAAAGAAACTCAAAGGGGCCGATGCTTCTCATGCATGGGTTGCCATCTATCTGCCTGATGTCGGTTGGGTTGAGTTTGATCCAACAAACAATCTTATGGTGAATAATCAGCATATCCGTCTGGCGGTTGGTCGGGATTTTAAAGATGTAGTTCCACTAAAAGGAGTGGTATACAGCAGCGGAGGTCACAAATTAAAAGTCAGCGTCAATGTCAAAAGATTGACATAGCTGTTTTACGCTTATCGTTGAAAAAGCCGGATTTCTTAAACAATATGCCAGAAGGATAAAGCAAGTGCCTCCTGGGTTTTATTTAGCTGAATAAGGTTTTTTATTTCCCGGTGGATCTCTTGCAAATCATTTTTTTCCAGCGATGAATTTTGTTGTTTATACTGATCTCCGGCAGCCTCAATTTCTTCTGGTAAAGGGAGGTGGGTGAGACTTCCCAAAACTCCTATATCATTGGCACTCAACACGTCACTTTTTAAAATATGTTCCGGCAACTGATCAACACCAATAGCCAGGGTTGCACCAGGTTTATCGACTTCAAACAGAGCTTTGTCAAATGCCCGGCAATACCAATTACCTCCCATCCGCCCAACCAGATCGATTCTGGTTGTATCAAGCTGGTCATTTTCATCTAAAAAATTCTCCTGGACATGAATAAGCAGGATTCGGCAGATTACCAGATTACCGGATGCCCCTTCTCCACCCAGGGATATCACCTGATCCACAATACTCTCCATGGCGATTGGTGCTTCCTTCACATAGGGAGGTCTTATTTTTTGAGAAGCCATCATCGAAAATCCTGCTTTGGTGAATTCATTCACATCCCTGGGATACGAATTACTGCTTAACGACATTTTTTGCACCATATCATAGCTGACCAGATTGATGCATAGTACCTCCAGAATATTTAAATGGGTATGTTTCAGACTACCATCACGACCTCTTGACGGAGAGAAAATAGCAATCGGAGGATTGGTACTGAATAAATTAAAAAAACTGAAAGGACTTAAATTTACCTGACCTTGATCATCAATGGTACTGGCAAAAGCAATCGGTCTGGGTCCAACCGCAGAAAGCATCAGGTGGTGTCGCTGGCCAATACTGAGTTCTTCCAATACATATGTTTTCACTGATCGTTGGTTGGTTTTGATTATTTAAAATAGTAGGGATTCAATTTTTGTAACCTGCTTTAAATGGAATTAAATGGATTTAATTGATTTATTCCTTTGGACTGTGGTGACGGGCAAGGCCATCATAAAACAACTGAAAAGTTTTATCACGATCGACATTTAAACAACGTAAGATTTTTCCATTGGTTTTTTCAAAATTATAATCCATATAGGGAGTCACCGTTGGACATTCAATTTCTTCATAGGTGCCGATGGATGGATCAATCAGGACTGCGATATCTCCCATATCAAAGTAACCTTTGTCAGGCCTTAAATAATAAGAAGATTTCAAACGGTAATTGTAAAGATATTCACCCAGAGCGCTATAGGGTTTTACATATTGAGCCGTTTCTTCCAATGTGCCGGCTGTCAGGTGAGTTCCGGTATCAAACAATAATAGGGGAAAAGGGCCGTGAAACATCATTCTTGCCGCATGTATGTCTCCCTTGATATTATAATTGTGTGCTCTCTGAGGCCAGGTATTCTCTGTACGGGCATGCCAGAACATGATGACCCGGTCCTCTATGGATGGTTCTTTCAGATAAGCGGAAGCTAAATCAGTCGAAGATCCCAGACCAACAATCCACAATGGTTTTTCAGGTGTCGCAGT
>JBGTCB010000377.1:0-5494 GCA_041748995.1 Saprospiraceae bacterium
CAGAACTCATGAACAGTACTTATCTTTAAACTATCAATTAAGATGATCCTTTTTTGATTTTGATACTTTAAGTTAAATGAGGCTTTAACGAACACACACTCAAAAGAAGCTCCGAAAATGAAGATTTTCGGAGCTTTTACTTTTGGGGAAGTCAGTAAAAGACTCAGGTTACTCTTTAGGAAATAACTTTCCAGGCTGCACCATGATACCCCATCAATATGGGGTTTTACGATAACCAATGCTGTGTTATCTTTAGCTTATCAAAATAGTATCCCTTTTTTGATTTTGATACTTTAAGTTAAATGAGGCTTTAACGTAACACACACTCAACCTAAAACTCCGAGAATAAACGATTTTCGGAGTTTTTTTTGTCGATTTTTTCGGTATTGCACCCCATCAACATGGGGTATTTTTATATTCTGCATGTACCTACTTTTATCATATCAAAATTGTGATCCCTTTTTTTGTAGATTTTGATAAACAGTTAATAAAGGCTTTAACGTACATTACTCAAACCAAAGCTCCGAAAGCGCTAGTTTTCGGAGCTTCCTATTTAGGAGACCCAGCCCAAGGATGAAGTTAACTATACCCCATCAAGATGTGGTTTCGATTCATTTCAAGACTACCTAAATTTGATGTAAGACTTTTATGATCCTTTTTTCATTTTGATACTTAGTTAGTTAAGCTTAATAAGAGGCTTTTTTCTCAAGACCAAACTCCGAAAATGTCAAATTTTCGGAGTTTTTTTATGCTCCCAATCGTTTTTTCCAAGTGTTATAGAAGTGAGTGCAGATTGCAATTGTTGCATAATAGGTTAGGAAGATCCTCTTTGCCATTGAAAAATCTCTGGCTATAGTACTGGAAGATTGTAACTATTGACTTAGACTGGCAAGTTTTTCCTCAAGTTCCAACTCGTCTCCAGGCAGATAACCCGAATGATTGTACACGATTTGTCCCTGACGGTCAACAATGATGGTGTATGGCACGGATTGAAAGTGTAACGCACGCATTAGTTCCTGATTGGTATCCACCAGGACCATAAATGGCCATCCTTTTTCAGATACCATGGGTTTTACCTTGGCTGCTGCTCTTGCGTCATCGATTGAGACTGCAACTAACTGCATATCGTATTTCTCCTGCCAATCATCATATAGATCTGATATGGCGTCTAATTCTTTTTTACATGGTGCGCACCATGTCGCCCAAAAACTGACAATTGTTAACTTGTCTTTACCGATGGTAGCACTAAAATCGACATTTTGACCTTCCAGGGTCTTGACAATCACATGGGGTACCTGATCTTGCGCTTGTAAAAGCATCAAAAAACCTACAGAAAATAGTACTAATGTCGTTCGGATAACAGCTTGCATAGACAAATCGTTGATTAGACGGAATTATTAACGTCTAGTTTACTAAAAAGGTGCAATTTTTGCACAAAATAGAAAAACACCTTCTTTATTAAAAACGACAGGAGGGTTATTGATTGCCGATGATGAAACCGATATGTTACCTGATCATACTGCTTAGTACTTGCTTGAAAGCACAGGATCAAGGTCATTTTTCAGGTCAGTTACAGATAAATGCCAATGCGTTTATTGAAGACAGGGCTATTGGTGCCAGTAATACCCCGCAATATGATCATCAACTTTTTGGTTCCGATGTCTGGCTAAATTTGAACTATCAACTTAAAGGTTATGATATCGGAATCAGAGTTGACCTTTTTAATAACTCAAACTTATTGAACCCAAGAGATTCCTACAATGATCAGGGTCTGGGCAAATGGTATGTAAAGAAGCAAATTGATCAACTTTTGTTCCAGGTCGGTTATATCTATGATCAGATTGGAAGTGGACTTATCTTTCGAACCTATGAAGAAAGACCGCTTTTGATCGATAATGGTCTTTATGGCTTACTACTTAGGTACGACCTTTCAAAAAACCTGACCATGAAAGCTTTTGGTGGTAAACAGAAAAATCTATTTAGCACCTATGATACTTTTATTAAGGGAATTTCACTGGATGGTTTTGCCGGAATTGGTAAGGAAAAACAAATTACCCTGGTGCCAGGTGCCGGATTGATCAACAAAACCTTCTCTGACAATCAGATGAATGATATTATCAGCACGGTGCGGAATTATACCCCTTCGGATAGTATTGGGCTGTATTATAATTCTTATGCAGTGACTCTCTACAACACTTTCTCATATGGACCGATCGTCTGGTACGCTGAAGGAGCTTTTAAAGGAAAAGATATCTATTATGATCCGGAAGCCCGAAGGCAGCTTTTTAATGGTGAGACTACCCTGGGTAAGTTTCGCAATGAGGGCGGTTCGGTTATTTACTCGTCACTAGGGTTTGGCTCCAAAGGTCTTGGCATTACTCTTGAGTATAAGCGCACCCGTAATTTTTCTTTCAGAGCGGATCCCTTTGCAGCATTAAATCGTGGACTGGTCAATTATATTCCACCTATGTCCAGGATAAATTCCTACCGGTTGAAAGCGCGGTATACACCGGCTACCCGTGACCTGGCCGAGCAGGCGTTTCAAGTGGAACTTCGCTATGCCTTGTCGAAAAAAGTTAAAGTTGTACACTATGCATCGAATATTACTGACCTGGCCGGAACGCAATTCTACCGTGAATTTGATACGGAATTGGTAGTTCGTGAATCAAGTGCCCAACAATGGACAGTAGGTGTGCAAAGCCAACAATACAATCAGGCGGTGTATGAAGGGAAAGCTGGCGAGCCTTTAGTGAAGACTTTTATTCCCTACGTAGAATGGTTCAGAAAGTTCACTTCTCGCAGATCGATTCATCTTGAAACCCAGTTCATGTCAACTAAGCAAGATTTTGGAAGTTGGCTTTTTTTTCTAGCTGAATATAGTGTCGCACCGAAGTGGTCTTTTACACTCTCGGATATGTATAATGTCGAACCAACCAAATCCGATGACCTGCACTATCCCAGGGTTGATATCGTTTACATTAAGAATACCAACCGTTTTAGTTTTAGCTATATAAAACAAGTAGAAGGTGTTGTTTGTGCGGGGGGTATATGTCGCCTTGAACCAGCATTCAGTGGATTTCGTTTTACTTTAAATAGTAGTTTCTGATGAGTTTTGTGTTTCGGATTTTGTTCATCTTCATGATCTCTGGTTTGATTGCCTGCCAGGAGAATCAACCTGAATATACCTTGTCTCGTGGCGAAGTAGGTGATCGTGTGGTGGTGGCAGAGGAGTTTTCAGGCGTTCGTTGTCCAAATTGTCCGGAAGGAACAAAAGACCTGGAGAATCTAAGGGCACTTTACGATGGGAAATTAATAATCGTGACCATTCATGCCGGCGATTTTGCGTTTACTTATCCAGATAGCAAATATGATTTTACTACTCCAGAGGGAAATTCACTCTTGCAACTATTAGGAAACCCAATTGGCTATCCGTCAGCTGTGATAAACCGTGTTCGCGATAACAATACCCAGTCGTTACAAGCCTTCTCTCCCAAATGGGGCAGTCTGATAAGTAGCCAACTGGCAAAACAACCGATCCTATCAGTCACGCTTGATGTAAATTTTGAGGCATCAGAAAGGAAGATAACTGCAGGTATAATTGTTGTGCCAAACCAGGATATTTCCGGAGATCTTCGGTTTAACCTCCTAATTAAGGAAAACAATATGATTGATTGGCAAAGTGATATTGAAGCTCCCCAAAGCGTAGACAAGGCTTATAACCATCGAAATGTGCTGCGTGCTATTCTGTCTTCGGTCAACGGTGACATGGTGTCGAGTGATTCCCGGGCTTTTGAGAAATTGGAACGATTCTATTCATTTATAGTTCCTGAGGAAAGCAATTGGTGGAAAGTACAGGATCTATGGTTGGTAGCGTTTGTCACCGATCAGTCAGGTGAAATCCTGCAAGCCACAGAGCAGCCACTACTCCCTTAAAACGGTGAACTAACCATCTGGTATGCCAATAGGTACTTTAACTATATTTGCCTCCCAAACCATTAATAGTTGCACTAAATGAAAATTTCTCTAAACTGGTTGCGGGAGTATATAAAACTGGATCATAGTCCTCAATTGATAGCTGATATTCTCACGGAAATCGGTCTGGAAGTGGAGGGTTTTGAAGAGGTGGAACAAATCAAGGGGAGCCTGAGAGACTTGGTCGTTGGTGAAGTGCTTACATGTCAAAAACATCCCAATGCCGATAGACTCTTTCTCACCACGGTAAATATCGGTTCAGAAATCCTGCAAATCGTTTGTGGAGCACCAAATGTTGCAGTTGGTCAAAAGGTTGTCGTGGCTCCTGCAGGTACCAGACTTTTCGATAGGGATGGAAATCCATATAAGATTAATAAAGGTAAAATCAGGGGAGAAATCAGCGAAGGAATGATTTGTGCTGAAGATGAGATCGGGTTGAGTAATGACCACATGGGCATAATGGTTCTGGATGACCACTTTTCAGTTGGGAGTTTTTTAACCGATTATTTTCATACGCATTCGGATATAGTTTATGAAATCGGACTCACCCCAAACCGGTCAGATGCTACATCCCATATTGGTGTAGCAAGGGATCTTTTGGCTGCACTCAAAATTAACTACAATCATAATGGACACCTAAAATTGCCATCTGTCGATGACTGGAAGGTCGAAAATCAAAGTCTTCGAGTAGAAGTCGAAGTACTCCAATCCGAAGGATGTCCCAGATATGCCGGCGTAACCATCAGCAATATCACTATCAAGGAATCTCCGGACTGGTTAAAAAACAGGCTCAAAACTATTGGTCTGCGACCGATTAACAATATTGTAGATATTACCAATTTTATCCTTCATGAGCTCGGACAGCCTCTCCACGCATTTGACCTTAATAAGATCAATGGCCGGAAGGTCAAGGTTCAAACCTTGCCGGCAGATACTATATTTATAACTCTCGACGAACAGGAACGAAGGTTGCACGAACAAGATTTGATGATCTGTGATGGCGAAGACAATGCAATGTGTATAGCCGGTGTATTTGGGGGTATAGCTTCCGGCGTGGATGCCGGGACAAAGGATATCTTTCTTGAATCGGCTCATTTTAATGCCAGGTGGATTCGACGTAGCAGTGGGCGTCATCTCCTTTATACGGATGCAGCAAAAATTTTCGAAAAAGGCAGTGATCCGAATATCTGTGCTTATGCTCTTAAACGAGCGGCTTTATTGATTCAAGAATTAGCGGGTGGTGAGATAGCTTCAGATATTATTGATATTTATCCACTTCCGGTCTCACCCGCATCTGTCACCTTAAATTACCGGCATTTAAATCGTCTCGTTGGTACTGATGTCGACCCTTTGGATGTAAAAAAGATCCTGGGAGCTCTTAAGATGGAGATTATCGATCAGACTGATTTAGGCCTTACTGTATCAATACCGACCAACAAAGTCGATGTAAAGCGAGAGGCGGATCTGATTGAAGAAATATTGAGAATATATGGATACAATCGGGTGCCGATAAACAACCGGA
>JBGTCB010000378.1:0-4330 GCA_041748995.1 Saprospiraceae bacterium
GACTCGCGGAGCACTTTCGTAACCTGCTGGTCTGTCATCATCATGCAATTCATCATTTATTGGAACTGTCTGAATTGGTCAAAGCTTCTTATCTGAATCAGGCCAGGTTGACTGAAGAGAGTTTTCTACTGAGTGCTCTGGAAGTCGCCAATGAATGTGATGTAAACTACCGGATGGCAAAAAATAAACGACTGCATGTTGAAATGGCCTTGATCAAAATGAACTACATCAATCAGGCAAGACACAACATAAGCAGCCAAACCGGTGAAAAAAAAAGTGAAGTCTCCAACAAATCCGGGCTAATGATAAAACCAGGCGTAAAGATTGATTCGGAATCAATAATTGTCAGTTCCACGGAAAAGACTGCAATGGATAGCACTAAGCCGGAAATCGTCCCTTCTATAGATCCGGGTATTGAAAATACAGCAACAGTCATTCCTGGGGAAGAAGCTAATGCGCGTTCAGACCAGGAACATCCTGCTGAGGACGAGATTGGAGAAGGACTGCCGTTCAATCTGAAGAAAACGGGGAGTGCAAAAGGACGGACATTAAGCTCATTAAGTGATTTTGTCAAGGCAGTTGAAAAGAAAACGGAGGAGAGTAGGGAACTTAACTCACAAGTGATATCCCTGGAGAAGGTGCAGACAATCTGGCACGAATATGCTGAAACCCAGACTTCCCAGACAGTAAGGGCAGTTCTCAATAAAACGAAACTCGATGTTGTGAATAATTCGATCGTTGCGATGGTGGGGAGCCTGGTTTCAAAGTCAGTTATCCTGCAGGAGGTTTCTTTAATCGAAGATCTCCGGACAAGATTGGGGCTACCCAGACTTACCATTAGAATCGAAATTGATGAACGTAGTAGTGAAATCCATGAACGTCCTAAATTGTTGACCACCAAAGAAAAATATGAGCACATGTGCAATCAGAATCCACAATTGCCTTCATTTCTCCATAAATTTGGTTTGAAACCAGATAATGACCTATAATCCATCGACTTAATTGTCGTAGGAAGAATGGCGAACATCTCCCGCCTGTGGAATTGATCAACAACAGTGAGCATGTGGGCTTTGAGATTGTAGTCGTGAGATCATGACCCATCAGGAGTTGCGAACCATGAAGGATGCAATTTATTTAATTTGAGCCTCCAGATTGTGGATTCATGACCGGGTTAGATTAGCTTTGGAGTTGTCCTAACCACGACTAATTTTGTATCGAATAGTCAAACCATTCTTGTTTGCCATTGAGCCGGAGAAAGCACATGAACTAACTGTAAAAAGTCTGCGGACGATTACATCATTTTCACCACTAAGCCATCTCCTGAAAATATCCTGGAGTTATGAGCATCCAGCGCTGGCTACAGTGAAGATGGGGCTGCATTTTAAGAACCCCATCGGGCTCGCTGCCGGCTTCGATAAAAACGGTGATTATATTGACTGCATGAGTCATCTTGGCTTTGGATTTATCGAGGTGGGAACTGTAACTCCAGTTGCACAACCGGGCAATGATCACCCTCGCTTGTTTCGGTTACCCGCTGATCAAGCTCTCATCAATCGAATGGGGTTTAATAATGAAGGAGTAGTTCACCTGGTGGACAACCTCAGGAAACATCGATCCAAGGATATCATCATAGGGGGTAACATTGGAAAAAACAAGATCACACTCAACGAACATGCTGTTGATGATTACCTGATCTCCTTTCGACAACTCTTTGATTATGTCCACTATTTTGTTGTAAATGTTAGTAGTCCCAACACTCCGGGACTTCGAAATCTTCAAGATAAAGAACCACTTAATCAATTGCTCAAAATAATCCAGGAAGAAAACAAGCGGCATCCGGTACCCAAGCCACTTCTGCTTAAGATCGCTCCGGATCTTTCTTTTTCGCAACTTGATGATGTCCTGACCGTCGTACATGACCAGTCACTGGACGGGATTATTGCTACCAATACAACGATCGATCGTAATGGCCTTCAGACATCCTCCGATCAATTGGAGAAAATTGGACCCGGTGGATTGAGTGGGTTGCCTTTAGCGGAAAAATCAACAGAGATCATTAAGCTCATTCGAAGGCAAACAGCCCCAGACTTTACTATTGTCGGTGTTGGAGGCATTGTGAGCGTCGATGAGGCATTAAAAAAGTTGGATCACGGAGCAGATCTGTTACAAATCTATACGGGCCTTATTTATAAGGGTCCCGCACTCATTCGTCAAATCAAGCGGGCAATAGCCACCCGATCGTCACCTTCTATATAATGGGCACCTCTATTAACCCCCGTTCATGGTAAAAACAATTTTCTTCGAAAATTTATTTAATAATATGCTGCGCCATACTTCGGTGATCGTCAGTCAGATAGCTACGGCTATCTTCCTTGTCTAGCTTGCATCTTATTAAATTTTTACTCATTCAGAGGTAAATAGAGGTGCCCTAATAATAATAGGTACCTCTTAAAACCTCTAAATAGCCTATAAGACTATCGTAGATAAGCGGTTGATAAGTGAACGGGGTTTTAGGGGTGCTCTAATATTACTTGAAACCGCTATGGCATCAATTTTGCTTTTGCAAGATGACCCCTCGTAGTATAGATAATTGATGATAGTAAAAGTACACTTAAAACAGACCATGGAGAAAAATGATACAAGATCATATTTAAATGATCTCAGAATCTGGGTAGTAATCGTTTTGACGATTATCTTCCTGGCTTTTGTGATCCGGGCACCAATTTAAACGACTTTCAGACTCAAATCCAGCGTCCCTGAAGAATGTGTTAAGGCCCCCACTGAAATGAAATCAACACCGGCTTCTGCATAACTCCTAACATTTTGGAGATTAATTCGACCGGAAGCCTCCGTCTCAAAACGGTTGTTTATGGTATCAACGGCTTCTTTGAGCAGTGGAATCTCGAAATTATCAAGCATAATTCTTGTGATTCGACCTGTTTTAAGTACGTCATCCAGTTCAACCAGATTTCGGACTTCGACAGTGATACCCAAATTGAGATTGTTCTGAGATAGGTACTGATGTACCTTTTCAATGGCCCTGGCATGCGATCCACAGGCATCCACATGATTGTCCTTGATCATGATCCAATCATATAGTCCATTGCGGTAGTTTGTGCAACCGCCGATTTTTACTGCCCATTTTTCGAGGAATCGGATCAGGGGAGTGGTTTTTCTTGTATCAAGAATTTTTACCGGAAGTCCTTCAACTTCAACGGCAAACCGGCTACTCAAAGTTGTTATGCCACTCATTCGCTGCATGCTATTCAGCACCAGTCGTTCGGCCATGAGCAATGCTCTTGTATTACAAGTGACGATAAAGGCGATATCACCGTGATCAACATCCACTCCGTCTGCAAGCCTTTGATCAAACCGCGATTCCGGGTCGACAAATTGAAAGATCTTCCGGGCTAGTTCGATACCGGCAATGACCCCCAGATCTTTGACTAATAGCCTCGCGGTAGTTACACTTTCAGGGCTGATACAGGCATTGGAAGTATGATCTCCCGCACCCACATCTTCTGCTAAAGCTTGTATGATGAAATTTTGGATGGTTTTATCATCAATCATAAGGTAAGGATCTTGATGTATTTTAAAAAAAGTATGCGAATTTAAGAATTAAACTATTGAGGGTCTCTTTCGTCTCTATCTTCTCTCTTTGACCAGATTGCAGAACCCGGCTTCCATTGTTTGACGTGACATCCGCGAGGCCTCTTTGCAAGTGCAAACCGAGAGTGGCATATTGAGCACCCTGCATCGGTAAGTGCAAACCAGTCCCGATCCCCCAGGCAAAATTGAAGGGCTTTACATCACTACCAATATTTTCTCTCTCCAGTCGAATACCGGTAGCATCAATTTTACCGGTAGATTTTCCAATCAAACCAATATTAAATTCGGGGAATGCAAAATAAAGGCTATATGACTTGTTTGGGAGCCTGATCTGGTATCTCAATCCCATTGGGATCTCAAAAATCTGGACTGCATAGGTGATTTGGGTATCATCAGGTAAGGGCTTTTCTCCCGTGTTATATTTTGAATCGGATAGATCTGAATCAGGTAAGAGATTGCCTCCAAATTTGTGAAGTAGAGCGCCACCCTGTGAAAGACTAAACGTCGCACCTCCATAGAGGACCATCCAATCTGTAACATAGTATTCGCCCATCCCACCAATTTTAAAGCCCAATCTCACACCATTGCTGTTGATAAGATTGTCCTTGCTACTCATCCACCCTATAGTGGGACTTGCGACAATACCAAAACTTGCTTCATTTGTTTGAGCCATCAGAAGAGAGCAGGCTATTGACCCTACAATAATTGGTATAATTTTTTT
>JBGTCB010000379.1:0-3571 GCA_041748995.1 Saprospiraceae bacterium
TATGACGAAATTGGATTTTTGACGGATTACAATTTCCGGTTGATTCCGGAACCTCGCAATGAATATGAAGAAATGTCAGCTGCACCTTATTTTCATGTCGGTCCAAATGATATATTTCCGGAGGAGTTTCCCCGGTTTTTAATTGGCAATCCAAAAATGCGTGAAATATTTTATCGATTGCATGGAGATCTGTATCATGTACGATTCTGGAGGGAAATGCAGGAAAGACTGCAAAGGCAGGAAATTGTCGAAGTGTATCCCTATCGATCACATCAACGTTTTTCCGAGAAATACCCCGGAACTAAAAGTGATGGTTAAGCATCATACATTAAAAGTAAGCAAGACTGGCCACTACTACACATCAGGCACTTTGGGTCTGAATACCCGGTATGTATGGATGGTTTGTCACGGCTATGGGCAAGCTGCTGATCGCTTTATTATGAAGTTTGATCAGCTAAATCCACAGGAGCATTTTATTATCGCACCGGAAGGACTTTCAAGATTCTATTGGAATGGTCTGAATGGTGAAATCGTTTCTTCCTGGATGACCAGTAAAGACCGGCTTGATGAAATCGAAGATTATCTTCAATTTCTTCATCAGATCATCGGCGATATAACTCCTTCTTGCAATGACGTACCCATGATATTTATGGGTTTTTCACAGGGTTGTGCAACTATTCTTCGATATATAGAACGGTATAAACCAGCTTTTTCACATATTATTTTATGGGCCGGCACCTTTCCAAAAGAGATAAATTTTCGTGCTTTAAAAGAATATTTGATACAGGGAAAAGTGCATCTGATTTATGGACATAAAGACGAATACTTCACGACTGAAATGCGGATCCAGGAAGAAGCTTTTATTGAAGAACAAGAATTAAAGATCATACAGCATTTTTTTGAAGGTACGCATCGTATTGATAAAGACGTTTTGAACAAATTGATCGAATTGCTGCTTTGATCCTTGGTCTTTCCAGGAAATCGATATCTTTCTTCCGTACATTATCACCGGTTCAACGGAACATGCTCTAATAAATAATTTGTCATCGTCGTATATAAATGCAGATAAGTATTTGGGCCCTCATAAATACCATGCGACCGGTTGGGGTAAATCATCAGATCAAAGATCTTGTTTTCTTCGATCAACGCATTAATTAAAAATTCTGCATTTTGATAATGGACATTATCATCACCCGTACCGTGTATATATAATAGATTTCCTTGCAATCCTGCTACATGCGACGCAGGAGACCCCTTCAGAAAATCTTCCATATTTTCATCGGGTAATCCCATATACCGTTCCTGATAAATATTATCATAAAAGAGTTGATTTGTTACAGCAGCAATCGCTATACCTGTTTTATAGATTTCGGGATACTTAAACAATAGATTTAAGGTCATGGATCCGCCACCGCTCCATCCCCAGACAGCGATTCGGTCAGGGTCAATGAAAGACCATTTCAGCACTTCTTTGGCAGCCGCAGCCTGATCATCGACGTTTACTCGGCCCAGGTGCCGGTAAATACTTTTTCTCCATGGAGCACCTTTAAGTGCTGGTGTACCCCGGTTGTCCATGGTGATGATCAAATAACCCTTCTGTGCGAGAAATAGGTGCCATAAATTATCCATCTCCGGTATTGCAGTTTGACCGGCAGGTTCGCCATAAACCTCAAAAATGACCGGATACTTTTGTGTCTCATCGAAGTTGCTGGGTTTAATTATTTTACCATCAATTTTGATTCCATCTTCGGTTGTGACCTGGAAAAATTCTACCGAGGGAAGTTCCAGTGCATTTAAGGCTGATTGTAAAGACTCATTTTTATATAGGACATCCTGAACCTGATGGTTAGGTAATTTTATAATAAACGCTGAAGATGGAGTATTAGAGTTTTCATGCCTGTAAACAGCATACTTTCCAGAGGGAGAAATATCATAGAAATTAAGTCCTGTCTCGGCAGCCGGAGTAATTCTCCTGACTTTTTTGGAGGAAACATCCAGGGCATAGAGAAATCGCTGAGTGGCATCATCCGGTGATGCAATAAAATATATCTGACCGGTGGTCTCATCATACCCTTTAATACTGGCTATGTCAACCAGATCGGGAGTCAGCAGTTCCTGCGATTTTTTCTCAATGGACACTTCATAAAGTTGTCTCCATCCTCCTTTTTCACTCAGCCACAAAAATGATTTACCATTATTTAAAATGATCTGATCTTCCATTTTCCATGCCGCACTTACATCAATGTTGACGATGTCAATCCAGGTATCTGACTTTTCTTCATATACAGTTTGCAAGTCCTGGCTCAGGTGATCATAAATCCAGAGAATAAGGTGATTTTGTTTTCGGGAAAGCTGAGTGATCAGAAGTTTATTTCCAGGATACATCCATTGCATTCTGGGAATATAATGTTGGTAGGGATCCCCGGGGATTGGCAACCAACGGGTACTACCTGACTCTATTTCTACAATACCAATTCGGGCTGATGAAGGACGTTCACCTACTTTTGGATACTGAATAGGTATAACCCTGGAATAAAGGTCATCTGTATTATTGATCATATAAAAGTCCCTGGTCTCCGTTGCATCAATTTGCCAATAAGCAATTGAACGACCATCAGGGCTCCAGCGAAATCCGTCTTTACAGAAAAATTCCTCCTCATAAGCCCAGTCAAAAGTACCATTGATGATGTCGCTAGTGCCATCCTGAGTCAATTGCTTCCGTTGGCCGGTTTTGGTATTTTCCACATATAAATTCTGGTCGGAGACATAGGCAACCTGGTCACCACCAGGGTTGAATTTGGCAAACATTAAGGAGGAAGGAGTAAGGCCTTTGCCAATTTCTCGTATGATTTTACTGTCCAGGTCGTAGAGGTAATAGGCACCCCGGGTATTGGTACGCCAAACTCGTTGTGAATTTGTAAAAATCAGAATGACCTTTTCGTCAGATGACCAGGAGTAATCTTCTATTTCGATCTTATTTTTTGATTCCGGATCCTCCAAAACCTGATCATCAAGCAAAACTCTACGCTCACCCGTTTCAGATTCATATAATATGAGTTCACTGTTACCTGCCGCATTATATTCGATCGTTGTATAAAATAACCCTCCGGCTAACCATTTATGCGGTCCAAACCTATCTTGCCTGAAATCTCCCGATGCAAAGATGCGTTCAAGCGTTAGTTGACTTTCTGCTGTAACTACCTGACCCCAACATAGAGTGCAACTCATTGCTGTGAAAACGAATAACAGGATTTTAATCGGTAAGATATTTTACTGTAAAACTAAAAAACATCTGCATTAGATCTCTGATCAATCAGGAACATGAACCTGCTACCCTGGTTCTCCGTTGGTTAAAGTACAAACTGATATAAGACAATCGAAAGCCTGAACCATGTCAAATATTTATTCATAATTTACCTGCTCATTTATAAATAACTCAAGTTTCTGTACCAGATAAATAATAAAAAAAGAGCATGTGTTTATTTTCCATAAGTCGCTCAAATTGAGTATCTTATAGTTGAATATAACAAACAAAACATGCTCTCGTCTAAAGCTAATGATTTTTTCGATG
>JBGTCB010000380.1:0-19301 GCA_041748995.1 Saprospiraceae bacterium
TTCCCCGGGCAAGGGCATTTTAAATGTGGTCACCAGCATGTCGGTATTGCTGCTTCCGACGACGAGGACATTTCCCTTAGGTCGTTTATTTAAGATATGCGGGCCAGAATGATCAGGGTAAGTCCTGCTATAAAACTAAGAAACATCAGGGTAAGCAACCGGTTTGTGCCGCGGGGAGCGCTTTTAAATTCTTTCCAGACAAAGACTCCCCAGATTGCTGCAATCATCGTTGCACCCTGCCCCAAGCCGTATGAGATAGCAAAACCTGCTTTTTCCGATGCAATTAGTGAAAAACTCATTCCGATACACCAGATAATACCACCCAATATTCCAAATAGATGGAGACCGGGATTTCCCTGCCTGAAATAGTCGTGAAAAGTAACCCGCTTACCACTGACCGGTCTATACATAAAATAGGTGTTAAACAGGAAACTTGAAAGAAATACACCGATCGAAAAAACAAAGACTGCAGAATAAGGTGTGAGCAGACCAGGGGTTGGGTTCATAAAATCTACTGACATAGAAGCCGCTACGAACCTGAAAAAGAACCCCATTAAAATACCCCCTGCCAGGGATATCATGATACCTCTGGTTGAAGCAGATCCCCGGGAAATTTTCTTGTATGCCAGGGCATCCAGTATGATCGCCAGCGAGACTAGACCCACACCTATGAATAGCAGTAGTGGATTGCCCAAAGGTGTAGCCAGATAATTGACAATAACACCTAAAACCAATGCAACACCAATACCGATGGGAAATGCAATGGCCATCCCTGCAATATCGATCGCGACCACGATCAACAAATTGGCGATATTGAAAATAATTCCACCAAGAAATGCAGATTGAAGTGCACCTCCCGATGCTTGCCTCAAATTAACCCAGAATGCCTGCCCATGCTCCCCGAAGCTTCCGAGCGTCAGGCCAAATAGCAGAGAGAGAATAATTAACCCCAGGGTATAGTCCCAGTAGAACAGGGGGAAACTCCAATTTTTGGAAACTAATTTCTGGGTATTGGCCCAGGAACCCCAGCACAACATAGTTATGACACAAAGGATGACGGCCAGGGCATAAGAGTCGACGATATACATGTGCAATTAATAAGTGGATTAATTTAGGAAATAAACAGCTTAATCAACTGATTAATCTTAGATACTTTCTATAAGCTTCGGTCCTAAGCAATTTCCTGGTAGCAATGTAAAGTCCCATCCTTTGCAGGACATAATATGATGGGCTGTCCTGATGGGTCTTTCACTAATTTAAATAATGATCAGAGGCTGGTAATATCATTTCAATCGTCGATATTATCACTAAAGGGACTTTTAAATAGAGGTGCCCCAAAGTATTTCATTTTTGTTGTAAATACGAGACCGAATGGAGGTACTGCTTTTGATTATCCCGGAAGTGATTATTCCAAATGTTTCGGCAAGGGTATCGTTTTACCGTACTCATCCGGAATAGGAGTTTGTCTGATCGGTTTAATGGGAATAACTCCGGTCCAAATGGGCAAATCCATCTCTGACTCTTCTTGACCGGGAGGACCCTGCCGTGTTTTAGTGGAAGCTTCTGTCAGGGCAAATCGGACAGCAGTGGTCTTATCCATTTCCTTTTTACTCATGGGCTTCAGATAGTCCCAACTTCCCGGCACCATTTTTTCAGTGAGATTCTTAAAAGCCTGATATTTTAGTTCCTGATCATGGATAACTTCACCGTTTGCAAAAATGACTACTGAACGATAATTAACTGAATGATGAAAAGCGGTTTTAGCAATAACCAACTCATCTGGCAGCATGATTGAAATACATGCCGGACGACCATCTGCCAGAGTGCGTATAAAATGAGATCCTACCGAGCCATGTAAATAGATATGATCACCCATCCTTGTAAAAGATTGAGGTATACTAAAAGGCTGACCGCCTTCAGCATAACTTACTGTACAGAAAAGTGCTTCATCAAGAATACTATGGAGGCTATCCAAGTTGTAGGTTGTTCGTTGATTGGCATACCTGCTGGGGGTGATACGGGCGGTCTTCTGAATCATTTGTTTGATTTTACCGTCTAAAAGTATCAATTTACCGGCTGCTTCAGATAGTCCACTTTTTTTAAAAATGATAGTCCGGTGATTTTGCAACTGATAAGAATAGAACGGGATAGTAAAAAACCGCTCTACCGGCAATTGGTGGATCAGTTCATAGATGCAATTCGAAATGGTTTGCTGGTAGCAGGAAGCCAGATACCAGGTTCCCGGCAGATATCTCAAATGTTGCTTCTGCACAGGAAAACCGTGGTGGCTGCCATGGATGAATTAGTAGCGCAGGGATGGTTGGAGACCGTAGCGGGTAAAGGCACATATGTGGCTGCTAAAATAGATTCACAACCATATCATACTTTACCTGAACTATCAGAACATGTGATTTCTTTACCTCAACTCACGAGATCATCGGTTTTAGATCGAACTTTTCATGTTACCACCCAAAAATATCATTTGGATGATGGCTTACCTGATCCCCGGCTTGCCCCGGTTGAAGAGATGATGCGGGCTTACAAATCCGCGATGACCAATGGTAGGCGATATCCAAAATATACATATGGAGACACCAGGGGGCATGTTTTACTCCGGGAAAATCTGTCTGAACATTTATTGAAAACCCGGGGCATGAAGATCAATAAAGATCAAATTCTCATCACCCGAGGAGTTACTCAGGCACTCTATCTGTCTATTAAGGCTTTCATTCAAAAGGGGGACAAAGTGGCGGTTGGTGAACTGAATTGGGAGTCTGCCAATATTAACTTTATGTATCATGGTGCTGACCTGATTCGCATTCGGGTAGATGATCAGGGATTGGATGTCGATCATTTGGAGCAGATTTGCCTGCAACAATCAATTAAAATGGTTTTTGTGACTCCACATCACCAGTATCCAACAACCGTCATTATGCCTGCATACCGGAGGGTTAAACTGATCCAACTGGCCAGGATGCACGGGTTTTATGTTTTTGAAGATGATTATGATTACGATTTTCACTATTCGAGGCACCCGGTTATGCCTTTGGCGTCGGCTGACCACCAGGGTTTCATCTTTTACACCGGCTCGTTTACCAAAGCTATTGCTCCTGTATTTCGGGTGGGATATTTAGTAGGGACGGAGGAGCAGGTTGATCATTTATCCCGATTAAGAAGACTGGTTGATCGACAGGGAGATACCATATTAGAACTGGCGATTGCGGAGCTTCTCCAGTTGGGTATCATTCAGCGTTATTTGAAGAAAAATCGAAAAATATATCAAACCCGAAGAGATTTTTTTGCGGACTTATTAAGGGATCATTTGGATCCCTGGCTCGATTTCCGGGTGCCAGATGGTGGTATGTCCATTTGGACAAAGTTCAATCCAGGTATTGACTTAAGAGCATTGTCAAAAAAGGCACTGAGTCATGATTTATTTTTTCAGGATGGCAGTTCATTTAAAACCGCTGATATCAACTTTAATGCGACCCGGTTAGGATTTGCATCATCAAGTGAACAGGAGTTGGAGGATGCCGTGAAGATTCTCCGGGATTTGCTGGAAGGTTATGCCAATGACCGATGGTAGAATTAGGCTTTTTAGGGGTGCCCAAAAAAATTACCGGTAGACGTCACCTTGCCAGGGATTATTTTTCAATGACCGGTCAAAAGCTCTTAAAGGATGGCGTTGTGGATCAAGGTACTCCTCTTCGTCCCATGGTTCAAAGGCATTTGTAATGTTGGATAGACCGGTCTCTGCCAGCTTGGGATAATGTCGCAGTAAAACGGTTTTTAGGGTATTACGGTCGATCCAGTCCAAACCTTCCTGGGTATAATATTCGGCGGTATAGCAGGTAGTGTAAAACCGGTCGGCTTGCAGTCTCCGGGTCGCATTGAGTAAAAAGATCTGAAAGATGGTCTCCCCAAAGGCAAATCCCAGGGGACGGTGTTCCTCGGCCAGGGCACCAATCATCAGGTCGATCAACTCCACATCTCCTTGGTAAGCTTCTTTCAACAACCGGACGTAATGATCATCTGTGGTCAGATCTTCAAAGCTGGATATCGGATGCAATCCCATTGACCGTCTGAAAGCGTTGTACCTTGGCACACCCCGTTCGCGGGCTCGCAAAATATCGACAGCACCCAGATCGTATACGGGATTTCCCGGGATGCTCATTTCCTGCATAAAGCGGGGATAATTATTCAACACCAGCTGCCCCGGATGCTGGAGGCCAAAAGAATATAGTAGATTTTCGATGCCATACCGGTCAGTGCATTTACCTGATGCCGCTTGTCTCGTTTCATTTATCGGGAGGGAAGTGACTGAGTCCACACCAATTTTACGCACCTGTAAAGCTTCCGGCAACAAACTATGCATCCGGTACACCTCTACAAATTCCTGGGTCAGGCCATACGGTGAACCGTAGTTTCTGGTGACATTACCAACGACGCCTCCCAATTCAGGATTGGTTACAGTAATCGCACCAACAGTCTTCATATGACTTGGAGCCTGCAAAAGGCCTGATAGAAGACCGTACCAATTTGACTGCAATCCTTGATATAATGCTTTATTGGGATTGATCACAGCATTCCATTCCAGGCTATGAATTTTGGCCATCAAAGCCGCATTGATCAGCCTGGCCACCTGAAAAAGCTGGTTATCATCCCAGTGGGGATATACCTGCTGGAGGTGATCGCAGATCGCATTATGCTCGCGGACGAACAAAGTATGCATCATAGCCAGCCCCACCCACCAGTTACGGACAAAACCGGTTTCTTCAATACCTTTCCGGTCGCGGTACAGCAGTCCTTCGTCTGTAATCCTCAGTTTGCCTTTTTCACCTGATCTTAACCAATCTTGTGTCTTCTGGTCACTGCCGTAAATCTGCGAACCATCCCACCAGTGAGTACATTCATTGAGATATGTGGCCCTCTGGCTGTCTTCAGCCGTTCGGTACGGATCTTTTTGGGTTTTGCCCACAAGCAGTTTGGCTTGCCAGTAGCGTTGTCTGGCGGGATCATCAGTGCTTAAGGGTATTTCATACACCTCATTCGTAACCGCTTCTCCGTAGCTGATCCAGTCGTGATTTTGAAACTGGATCCAGGCAACCGACAACATATTGAGGAAAGGCACTTCTTTCATTTGACCCTGACGGCTTAAAAAGGTGAGACTCAGTAGCCGGGGGTTGGGGTTCATGAGGTTTTTTGCTGACTCATCCTGGGTTTCCGATGGCGTATTTCGCATAAACCGGGTGTAGGAAGCACCCTCCAGCGGATTTTGCAGATTGTTCCAGCTACCGTTGGCGGTACGAAATCGGTTTACATCTGATGAAGTCGGCAGCTGGTTTGGTGGCGGGAAGCCGGCCAAAGCACCTGGTGGATAGGTGGAGATCAAATTGAATTTATTGAGCCGGTTACGCATGTATCCAAGAGTGAGCACACCAAGAAATACCGGTCTTCGGTACCAGTTGGTCCAAATCTTATCCCGATAGCCAATCACCTTGCCCGATAACCAGGTCACTCCTTCGACAACATGGTTCAGGATGAATCCTGAAAGGCGACCAATGAGCAACCTGGCCCACTTCCAATCATCCGGGACAGTGTCGTCTTTAAGGTGAAAATCCGAAAATGCTTCCTGGGGGATATGGGTCGCATCCTTCAGCATTTCCCGGTCAAAGAAATAGACATCCGGTACAAATTGATGGATTTCCGAAATCAGATTAGCTTCCGCCCGCTTCAGCATACTTTTCCACTGGTTTTTGTCCGGCTCGAGGGAGATTGCTTTCCGGTAGTGTTCGACAGCAAGCTCGTATTTTTCCTGCATAAAAAAGACCAGGGCTTTGGTAGCCAGTCCTTCAGCCTCCAGGTCTTCTGAGGCTTCCAGCATTTTCAAAGCTTCTTCAAATTGTCTTTGTTCCAGCAGTTTCCGGATTTCTGAGAGATGAAGGATACCGGCTGAAATTTGTTTCATGGGTGGCGCTAAAGGGAATAGGCTCTAAGATAAGAGGACAAAAGCAGAAATGAATGGAGTAAAGTCTAAAAAAATTTCTTACAAATTAGGTTCAGCTTGATTTTTCGAAAAGTTTCCAGCAGATCCGCCGTTTGGAATAACGCACTTTTGGATATCTTTAATATCTTTATCTACCCTGATATCCGTATAACAATGCATATTATCCCGGCATTATGAAAAAACCATTGATTATTACCGAGCTAGATGAAGTCATTGCATATTTGAATTTACTAAAATCCAATCCTTCAGCTTATGCTGAGGGTGAGTGGGATGTTTACCAAAACCTCAGTCATTGTGCGCAAAGCATTGAATTTGCTATGACAGGATATCCGGTGGAAAAACCCAGAATTTTTCAGAGCACCATCGGTAAGCTTGTTTTTAATTATTTTAGCTGGAAGGGTTATATGCGTCACAATACCAATGGGCAGAATCCCGGCGAACCTGCCATGACTAAAGATCAGAGCATCAAAGGCATTGAGCGTCTGGAAAAAGCCATTATCCGGTTTGATACCTGGGATGGCACCTTATATCCTCACCGGTTTTACGGAAAACTGAGCAAAAAACAATATGCCAAAGCTAATGCCATGCATATTGCAAATCATCTGGAGATCATTCATTTTGAATAGTGAATATCGTTTCTCGTTTGATGGTTATTATTCCATTTTTCGAATTTCCACGCTAAACGGTAGAATAAAATCGCCATTTTTAGGTTCGTACCAGGTCTCTAACCGGTAAGATCCTTTAGGAATAAACACGTCATTTAAATCGATTTTATTTTGAGTTGTGTCGGTAATCTGACTTGTGTATTCCAATGGTTTCAGGTTGAGTCTGATTTTTCCGGCATCTCCAAAATTATGGAGGAAGGTATATTTGAAATTGTAAACACCGCTGCTGACTACCTCGACATCCCAGTAGCCGTATATCTCATCCTGGGCCCAGATTCCCGGTTGGCCTTTGGCATCATTTCGATTTAAAAGAGTCGGATTTTCCTTGTCACTGCCTACCAGTATTTTTGGATCAGCCTGAATAGTCCATACTTCGGTTTCTATCCAGTTGTCCAGATTTATTTTTAATTTCTCAGCCTCAACCCGGTGTGATTGAATGATATTATGCTGTTCAAATGGATCATCTCTGAGATTAAACAATTCAAATTTTTCCAGTGTTGCATTATAGTCAACGTGTCCCACTAATTTGAAATCACCCTGCCTCACTGCGATGTTCTGATACGGTGTGAGATACCCCCGGGTCCAATGGTGATATATGGATCGGTTATTAAAACCGGAAGTATTATTTTGAAACAGGGGTAACATACTCAAGCCGTCAATGGAATGCTCATATTTGATTTTGCACAGTTGTAGGATTGTAGGAAATATATCAATATGGGCAGTCGGAGAATGGATTCGCTCCAAATCATTTTGTCGCGGATAAATGAGAAAGGGCACCCTGACGCCTCCTTCATATACGGTACCTTTTTGCCCGCGAAAGCCAGCTGTGAAACGCCGTTGCTGAGGACCGTTATCGGTGAGGAAAAATATCACAGTATTTTCCAACAGTTGATTTGTTTTCAGACTTGCGATTAACCGGGAAATGTTGTCATCAATGTTTTCAACCATTGCGTAAACTTTCCGGGCATCTTCTTTATCTTTTTCGGTCATAGCAGGCATGGGATATCCCTTATCCGTAAAATAATCCGAATCGAGATTCAAATCTTTGTATTTATCATAATACTCCTGCGGTACTTCAAGCGGAGTGTGAGGAGCATTAAAGGACAGGTACGCAAAAAAGGATTGATTCTTATTTTTCTCAATAAAATCAATGGTCGCAGTCGTAAAAACATCCGAGCAATAGCCTTCCGTCTGAATGAGGGTATTGTTTTTCCAAAGGGTTGCATCAAAATAAGACTGTTCTTTAAAGTACGTATTGGGGTCACCAACCTGGGCCATGCCACCGGCATTATGGATAAGTGAGACCTCAAATCCCTGATCAGTAGGACGGTTAGGATACGTATCACCCAGGTGCCATTTACCAAATATACCGGTTGCGTAACCATTGGCAGATAGCATCTCTGCGATGGTTATCTCTCTGGTATCCATGATCGCTCCTCCGTTATAGGTATCGTAAACACCCGTTTTAACGGACTGCCTTCCGGTCATTAGGCTGGAGCGTGTCGGTGCACAAACAGGAGATACATAAAAGTTGGTAAACAATGTACTACCATTGACCATCTGGTCAATGGTAGGAGTATGTACATATGGATTACCTGTAAAACCAAAATCACCATAGCCCTGATCGTCGGTCATGATTAAAATGATGTTGGGCCGATCATTTTGTGTCCATCCTGCAACAGAAATACAGATGCAAAGTAGAGTCATCAAAGGTCGTCTCATTCTGGTAGTTTTAAATTCGTTTTTTGAAGTTAGTAAACTTACTCCAAACGCAAACTATTTTGAAGATACCGTCAGTGTTTAGTAGATAGTGATTTCGTTGTTGTTTATTCTGTGTGAAATTTGTCATTTTTCCATTTTGCAGGATTGTTTATAATGTATACCGAAATGTTATGATAGGATTTGTTTGTTGCGAATAATGTGTTCGTAATAATTTCGTTGCCATAATTTACCCATAATTTCATTATTCATTTTATAAATGTGCAAACATCCTTTTGCCACCAATGATTTATATGCACCAACATCATTTTGATTTTCCGCATCATTTTCGGCAGGGGTGATCCTGCCCCTACGGTCGTATCGTTTAATAATATAATGCCGTAGCATATGGTTAGGCATTATTTGAAATGCATCCATTTCGAAATTGGGAAAAAACCGTTCTGGTAATTTTGCCCATTCATCGTACGCAATTTTGCCGTAGGTATTCAATATTTCACCATTTTCGATATGTCCGAAACGACAAATTCTATCCTGGCAACAAATTGTAATAAAATACAAACCCGCCTGCGAATAATCGTAGCCTTTCAGTCGGATAGACCTCCGGTGGTGGATATGAGGATTGTATTTATTCATTTCCTAATTTTCTATGATATCAGTGAGCATTGTATTGTCGTTTTGGTTTTATTTTTTATGAAATAGTTCCAACGGCTGGTTTGTTCCAAAAAGAATATGTTGCTCATTTTAGTCGTCTGTTTGTTCGTTTTTCTGTCATCTTCCGGGCTTGCTTGAAACTCCTTTATCTAACGTATCTTTTCGGTACCAACCTGCGGGATTTTCAATGTGTGGTAAGATACAAAGATTATAAAAAAGGTTGTAATTGGAGTGTCAACGCAGTATCTGGTGTATCGGTTAGTTATAGGTGAGTACCAAATTTCATGACTCCCAGACGCCTGTCGATGAAATTCAAAACCATATTGTTTGAGACGCTTTACAACCGCTCGATAGGTAAATCCACCAAGCTTCCCCATCTCAGATTCCGATCACAAGCGGATAATCAAAGTTATCTCCTAGCTTAGTCACTCGACCGGTCTTGTCTGTTTGTGACTCCAAAAGCTTCTTTACCACATCCCTTGCAATCTCCAGAGTCTCAGTAATCGTACGACCTTGAGCCACAAGTCCTTGAATTTGGTCTGAGGTTGCCAGGTACACACCTTCCGGTAGTTTTTCTATATGAATTTGAATAGTTCCTTCCATAATCTAGACTTATAGTTCGCAAATTAAGGTTTTTATGGAGAAAGTCAACAGTGACGAATGATTGAAACTCAATGGAATGTGCTGCGTCTATCTATTACGATCACCTCAATTTCGTGTGGAAACGTGAGATCCCTGCTGCCTACTCCGGAGTATTTAAGGGCTAGTGTGGTGTGAGAAGTACAGCCCATCATTTCACTGGTCAGGGTCTACTCAACTGAGCGTTTATTTTGTTAAACAATAAGTTTGTTAATGTCGTTATCCGTCAAATTTTGAATATTTCTTGTTATTTTCTCGATTTTCCAATCCCACCATTTCAGTTCCAAAAGTCTGTAAATTTTATCGTTAGTAAATCGTTTTTTGATCTCCATTGCAGGATTGCCACCGACTATAGAATAGGGTTCAACATTTTTTATCACTGTCGAATTTGCAGCAATTATTGATCCGTCTCCAATTGTCACTCCTGCCATTATTGTCGCATTGTATCCAATCCAGACATCGTTTCCAATATTTATATCACCTTTTTGTGGATACGATTTTCCAGTCATTGCGTTTTCCCAACCATTTCCAAAAATCGCAAAAGGATAAGTTGTCAATGCATTTGTCAAATGATTTGCTCCATTCATAATAAATTTAACGTCGGATGCAATCATGCAAAATTTTCCAATTATCAATTTGTCTCCTATAAAGTCAAAATGATATTTTACATTTTTTTCAAAGTTTTCAACATTTTCAAAATCATCATAATAGGTAAAGTCACCAACAATTATGTTTGGATTTTTGATGATATTTTTCAAGAAACAAAGTCTTTGATAATTGTCAAGGGGAAAAAGTTTGTCTTTATCAGGTCCTTTCATTCGATTCATTATTTTAGTTACGGTTTTGCTTCAATGGCGAAAAAACCAAAGGGAATGTTTGCGTCAGGCTACCAATCCTGATGGATGCTTGTGTCCTGTCCCGGTTGCGATAGATCGCTGCAAAATATCGAATCATCAATTGGGTCTTCACCCGGCATTTATCAGGTGTTCATTCCCGGTCTTGGTTGGGGCTCTGAGCTGGAAAACAATTTTAGAAAAATATCGATCTGCAAAGTATCCGGACCAGTTTGCAATTAATGTTATTCGGGAACCTGTATTCTGGTCACTTACCAGTAATTTCTTTCAGCTTTCTAAAAAATTGCATTTTTCTCTCTGAATTGATGGCCCAATCTACCGGTACACTCTGAAAGCCCGTTTCATGGGGTTCTCCGTCTTTGCGAAAATCAAAATATCCCCACGATGCATAGGCTCGGACAGCGGTAACAAAATTATTTGGTTCAGTATCAAAATCGAAATGATCATCTTCATTAAAGACGATCGGCATTGGTTTAAACCCGTTTACTTTTTTTGTCAGTTCTACCATTTCCGCAATTCGCTCAGGTTGGTGCACTCCATTGCCATGAAGCAGAATAAAATCTGCAATGCTTACCACATTTTCTTTGGGTATCTGACCTCCATTGTAACTTGTACTGACTAGAAAACGATATCCATTTTGTTGCCTGGATTTAACTAATTCAATGAGTTCATGGATCCGCTCAGCTTTCAAAATATTTTGGTCATATTTACTATTGTCACATTCATTTGCGATTTCTATTAATATGTTTTTGTAACCTTCTGCAAAAAGCCAGTCAATGATATTTTCTGTAGCATGAATTACCGCGGAGTCATCTTTTAGATTCTCATCTTGTCCAAAATAAAACAGACCTACAATCGGCACCATGCCCAATGTCTCCGCTTTGTCGAGTATTTTTTTTAATCTGGCCATGTAATCCGGTCGAAGCCGGCCATCCTCATAGTAGGCTGAATTATACCAGTCTTTATTTCCATAACCCATCGGACTTCCACCCTGAAGATTAATGGTAAATGATAATAATCCATGCGCATACCACGCATCCATAGCGGCTACAAATTCATTGGTGTTTCGATCCGGATCCCAGGTCTTTGTATCAGGATATTTCCAACGGTCAGCCGTTGACGGATTTAAATCGTCAAAAATGCCCTGAACCATTCTGGAATTAAAAAGCAGGCCTTCAATTTTATGGCCCTCCCAATACCGGTTCTGATAGGTTATTTTATTATCGATATAGAATGCCTCATGATTAATCGATATCGTTGTGCGGTGATCTGACTGTTTATGAGAAAGGCTCAAAACAGAAATTACCAGGATCACCATTAGGCTGGTCAGGCTATAGAATATTTTCTTCATTTTTTATTTTTATGAAACCGCATTGCGGTGATTTAAGGATAGAAACGCTTGATGCATTTATTTTCTAAATACTTAATTCTTTACTCCCAAGTTTGTCAGATAAAAGATTAGATCCCTTAACTCATCCCGATGCAAAGAGGCAGTCAGACCAGCGGGCATCAGTGAGACAGGACTAACATCAATTTTTTCGATTTCTTCCGCAGGAATCGACAAAATTTCACCGTTGACCTGCCGCAAGAGCGTGGCTGTGCCGGTCTTCCGGTATAAGGTGCCACTTAATACTTCTCCGTCTGTCCTGGTTAGAATCACTGTCTCATAACCTTGTTTTATATCTGAGTTTGGGTTAATGATTGATTCCAGGAGTGAGTTGGGTGTCATATAAGTACCTACAGTTGTGAGGTCAGGACCGATCAGGCCTCCGATTCCGTTGATACGATGACAGGTTGCACACAGTAACTGGGGTCGTCGGTAGATTGAATGGCCACGTGATGCATTTCCCGAAGTCTGCACATCGTCCAACAATTGCTTTTTATCATCTTCCGTCATGGCTGTTCCTATTGCAGCCAGAGATCCGGCTTTCCGGATGGCCGCTTCTAGTTGGGAAAGATCCAATCCCGATGTTTGAGCTACCCGGAGACCGGCGCTGGCAACAGGTTCTGTGAGTTCTATTCCATCCAAGGCACTGGTTAGAATAGCAGGTCCTTCTTCCTGCCGTCGGTAGGTAAGAAACAGGAGTTCAGCATCTTTAGGATCTTCGATTATCTCCAATAGCTCCGTCACACTCTCTACTGCGCCCAATAGTTCTTCTTCCGCCCAGGCTGCATTTGCGCTGGTTCGTACCGGTAAGGTATTGGAACTACCGGACAATTCTTTGACAATAGCTAATTGTCCCATTTTAATCAAAGACTGACAGGCAGTCAGCCGTTCGCTAACGCTTCTTTCAACATTTTTCGCTGTGGTAGTCAATACCTCCACTGCAGGAATATGTTCCCATCTGCCTGCCAATTGGGCTGCTGCAATACGAATGTCTGCCTTACTGTGTGTTAAGAGGGAATTTAGCCGCTCGCCATTGGAGGGTACCGACTTATTGGCTGCAGGGGCATTAGCCATCGCTTTCAGCAACACCAGTTCAGACTCATCCGCAGCTTTGTCTAATACTTTGGATAAGGTTTCTTCATCACCCAGTCGGGCAAAAGCAAGCCAGGCTTGTTTCGAGAGGGTATCTTTCAGCACCGGGTCGTCGATCAGATCGCTCATCAGAGGTATTACTCCGGCGTCATTGCACGCTAGTAATGCATACATTTGTTTATTGATATTGCCTCCGAAAACGGTTTGTCCACTATTCATTACGGGTAACCACACATTTTTCAGATTCTTAGCTGTTAGCCAAATGGCGAAATCCAGGTTTTCGTCTACCGGTAAATCCAGGGCCTCCAGGGCGAGCTCAACAGCCCTTAAATTTCCTAAGGTTCGCAGGGCATGGATCGTTTCGAGCCGTACCTGGGGGGAGGAGTCGCGAATCAGGGCAGCCAGAGATTCCAGCTTTTCCGATTGCCGGTTCCAGTGCATCACCATCCTGACCGCAGCAGCGCGAACTCTTGGATCACGTGATTCAAGTAAACTATTTAATAATGGATCATCATAGTGATTTAGGGCGGCACCTAGCCAGAGTGCCTCTAGCCGGTGTCGATCATAATGAGGATCCGATTGATTAAGATTTCGGACCCAGTTAATTAAAAGATCCGGTGAACAGCGCTGAGCTACCAACTCCCGGTTAGCTTGCAACCGGGTATATTGCTCAGGAGATTTGAGTAGATCCAGCAACACACCTGGCTGCTTTCCATGGATTATAGGGTGGCTGAGCAGCGGTTTTTCTTTATTCGTTAATCTCCAGATCCTTCCATGTATCTTGTCCCGGATCGGATGGTGAAAATCAACTTCTCCATGATCAATGATCGGATTATACCAATCGACAATATAAACCGCCCCATCCGGGCCAATTTTCATATCTATCGGTCGATAGGACCGATGGCTGGAATGCAATACGGTCTCTACTTCCTCCGATTGGTAACCACTTCCTTCAGGGGTGATTGCATAACGGACAGTGCGATTAGCTCTGAAATCTGAAGTCAGGATACTGCCTTGCCAATTGGATGGAAGGTGGCGGCTGTAGATCACCTCTGCACCGGTATTTTTAGGAGTACCGGAATTTAATCCATCGATTACACGGTCCGCTCCTACCGCGGTGGCATGGGCAGATTCCGGAAAGATATAACTGATACCCGAACTGCCCGCTCCGTCGGTCGCAAAGGACTGTCCCCATTCGTCAAGCGCTTGTCCCCAGGGGTTAATCATTCCCCTGTTGAAAATTTCCAGTCGACCGGTTTCCGGCCGGAAAGACCAGGTGCCGGATCCATTAAGACGTCTGATTCCGTAGGGTGTTTCCACAAATGTATTGATGTAGATAGACTGGGTAAAGAACAAATCACCCCATGGTGACCATCGCAATCCATGGATCATATGATGAACATCGGCATTGCCAAATCCGTCAAAAATGACATGCCGTTCATCCGCGATATCATCACCATTGGTGTCGGCAAAGAAGAGAAATTCCGTGGTGCTTGTCACGTATGCTCCACCGGGTACTGGCATGACAGAATGAGGAACCAGTAAACCTTCTGTAAACACTGTTGATTTATCTGCCTGGCCATCCTGATCGGTATCTTCTAAAATAACAATCCGGTCGTTGGGTTCACGTCCGGGTACGATGTGAGGGTAAGTGCTGCTGGTGGCTACCCATGCTCTACCCCGGGTATCCCAATTGACGTTAATTGGATTCGCAATCATAGGATCTGCCGCAAACAGATTGACTTCAAATCCGGGTGAAACCGTAAAGGATCTGATTTCTTCATCGATATTGGGTTCGGGTATAAAAGCCGGAACCTCGTCCTCGGGATAATTTTTTGGAGATTGCCAGGGTTTAATCAGCTCAATCACGATCTGATGTTTGGAAGGCCTCAGGATTTCATGGATGTTGGCCTCACTCTCTTCCACCAATTTATTGAAATCGTCCAATTCATAGGCGAGATGTCCCATTTCATGTCTTCGAAATAAATAAATGTATGCTTCATTCAATGGCCTCAGACGATACCGGTGCATTCGATTCTTCAGCGCGATTTCCTGTTGAAGCCGCACTTGTTGAAGTGAATCCTTTAAAGATATTTCAAAAGGCCCACTGCCCTTATTTACCAGAAACCCATCTATATAGACGGCTGCGGGTACCGGTAAATCAATCTGACCTTTGTATCCGTGGGATTTACTGACTGCCTCAAATTGGACACCTCTCACCGTTTTCTTCCATGCACTTACAACAACTCCTTCCGTACTCCGGATCATGCCACTTGAATCTAAAGTAATCAAAAAGTCAGATGGAGGCTTAAGGTCCAGTGCCGACAAAAATACTTCAGTCATCTTGCCATAACCGGAGGCGTTCAACTGTACACCATCAAAAGTGTATTGCTGGCTGGAAGGGTCTGTGATTACCTGATCATACAGATCCACAAATAGGTATTGCCTCTGACTGGCCTCGTCCCGGATAAAATTTCTCGTTTTTTCCAACTGCCGGTTCCGTTGCTGCATACTGTCTCTTCCTGCTAATCCTGCTTCCTGTCTGGGAGGTGCCAATAGTATGACCCGTAGATTAAGAGAATCTGCAAGCTCTAAGATTCTTTGATACCCATTAACAAACAAATCAAAGGATATCTGGTCGTTTGAATAAGCTGTTTCCGGTCCATATCCGATTATCAATATGTCCGGATTTACTTCGAGGATGTGTTCAGTCAGGATCTTTGATCCGAAACCTTCCTCTGCACTGGGTGGTTGCCAGGAACGAGTGTTTTGAGCAGAACCAAACTGAGATCGTGCCATCCCAAAGACATCGTCAGCCGGCCAACCCAGATTACGGATGGCTATGGTATGGTCAGGGAACAAACGATAGATAGCTGATTCAAAGGACCCATCATGTTCCATTCCGGAGATCAGCGTTCCACCAACTAAAGCAATCGTAAGCTTCTCCGGGGATTCCGGAAGTTGAATACTAAGCGGTTTGCTGAAATCACCCATTTCACCCTCCAGGTTCCATAACCGGACCTTCCACCAGATTTTATTTCCATAGGGAAGACTTCCTTCCGAAAAATGAATAAAAGATTCGTTGCCAAACCTTCGCCCGCTATCCCAAATATCTCCGAGCTCATTGCTAAGGATGTCTTTCGAGCTTGCTACCAGAATCTGGTAACTACCTTGTGATCCAGATCGTGCCTCCCAGGAAAATTGTACACCTGCTGGCAAGAACCCTTTTCCGCTTATAATCCTTTCACCCCTGGTATTAGCAGGAGAAATCGAGGTTTGATCGGAGGGTTGGCAGGCTGCTATCAGGCAGGCAAAGAAAATCCCGTAGAAATATTTATAATCCATTGGCTGAAAATATTTAAAATAGACAACCACACCAAATTTATCCTGCGACGAGTTCGACGGATGTTAAGCAAATACGTGAGAAGTGTGGTGGAATACTGAGGTCTGATCAAGGTAGAATATGCAGCTTGGCAAATTTTAACATAATCCTCCTTTGCGGATTGTTAATTCCCTGAAAGAAAATGGTGGCTACTTTTGAGTCGTTGTGGCCATCAACACTGAGTACTTTTCCTTCACCAAACTTAAGGTGGCGCACCTTCATGCCTGCAGCTATCTGATGTGGTGCGGCTTCTTTAAAATCAGCTGGAATACCAACTGGAATTTCCTTAACCTGTTGACTAAAATTTCCCTGCACGCTGGCTCTTAGTCTTACCGGTTCGACTACCTGAGGCTTACGGGCGATGGTGCTGTCCATCAGGTCGGAAGATATTTCTTCTATAAACCGGCTTGGTGCATTGTAAATAATTTTCCCAAACCGGTAACGTGATCCGGCATAACTTAATGTCAGGTATTTTCGTGCCCGGGTAATAGCTACATAGAATAACCGGCGCTCTTCATCAATACCATCTTTCTCCTCCCGGGCCTGTATGGAGGGAAAAATATTCTCTTCTAATCCGGCCACAAAAACGCTATCAAATTCAAGTCCTTTAGCGGAGTGCACCGACATGAGGGTAACAAAATCCCGCTCATTATTTTCTTCATCCAGGTCAGTCACCAGTGCAATATTCTGGAGGTATGATGCCAGGCTCTTATCTTCGGGAATGGTATCATCGAGAGCTTCGTCATTTTCACAAAAATCTTTGATGCCATCAAAGAGCGCGGTGAGATTTTCCAATCTGGACATACCCTCCAAAGAATTATCAGAGCGGAGATCTGTAATCAATCCTGATTGATCGGCAATTAATGTAGCGACTTCAAAGGCATTTAATTCAGTTGATTTTTTACCAAAATGTTCGATCAGGTTCACAAAGTTTTTAAGTGTTGTCCTGGCCTTTGGGGGCAGCGGGCATTCGGCAATACTTCGCCACAACGTAATGTCATTTTCGGTGGCGTACTGCGAAATGGTATCTATGGTAGAATTTCCAATACCACGCTTTGGATAATTGATGACACGCATTGTGGCTTCCTCATCAAAAGGGTTGACACTCAAACGGAGATATGCAATTAAATCCTTTATTTCTTTTCGCTGGTAAAAAGATAATCCTCCAAATACTTTATAGGTAATATTATATCGTCTTAGTTGTTCCTCAAAAACCCTTGATTGTGCATTCGTGCGATATAAAATCGAAATTTCTTTATTAGGAACATGATAGCGGTTTTTATGTTCGACGATCATGTCAGCTACCCGTCTTCCTTCTTCCGTATCGGATACCGTTTTCACCAATTTAATTTTTGTCGAGTCGATTTTATCCGTCCAGATTTTCTTTTGAATCTGATTTTTATTCTGAATAATCACCTGGTTGGCGGCTTCGACAATGGAATGCGTAGACCGGTAATTTTGCTCTAATTTAAAAGTAGCCAGATCAGGAAATTCATGTTGGAAATTCAAAATATTATCGATGGTTGCACCACGAAAAGCATATATACTCTGGGCATCATCACCTACTACACAAATGTTTTCGGGACTACCCGGATATTTCACCAATTTTTTTAGAATCGAATATTGAAGAAAATTTGTATCCTGGAATTCATCAACTAAGAGATATATAAATCTTCGACGGTATTTATCGAGGACTCCTTCCGGATTTTTTTGTATTAGTTCAAACAAACGGTAGAGGAGATCATCAAAATCCATTGCTCCCGCCTGCTTACATTGTGACACATACTTTGTATATATCGCATATATCATTGGACGGTTGTTGAATCTGTCCGCGGCCAATAATTCCTGATCCTGAGCATAGAGTTTTGGAGTGATCAGGTTACTTTTAGCCGATGATATGCGGGATCTCACCGAGTTGACACTATAATTATTTTTATCAAGGTTCATGTCTTTGATGATCCGGGTAAGCAAACTGCGACTGTCTGCTGTATCATAGATCGTAAAATTTGAAGGATAGCCAATATGCTGCCCTTCAACTCTTAGAATACGGGCGAAAATGGAATGAAAGGTCCCTGCCCACAGCTTTCTGCCCCTGTCTCCTACCACCTTCGCTATCCGTTCTTTCATTTCACGGGCAGCTTTGTTCGTAAAGGTTAACGCCAGTATTTGTTCGGGATAAACTCCTGATTCGATGAGATGAGCGATGCGGTAGGTCAAGACCCGGGTCTTGCCGGAGCCGGGGCCTGCAATGACCATTACCGGTCCGTCGATCGTAGTGACTGCCTGTCTTTGTACCTCACTAAGTTCATCTAAGTAATCCAATGTCATCGTCCTTTAGCCAAACGGCTAAGGTACTTAATATGTTTAGAATTTTCATATGTTGCTCTACGGTCAGCGGAGTCAGGAGTGGTTGATTTCTAATTGGACATAGCATCAAGCCTCTTGTTCATTTTGATGGACTGAGAAATGTTCGACCATAGGGCACCTCTATTTACCACTGAATGGGGTTAATAGAGGTGCCCCATACATCATACATGATGCTATAAGTATTTTGAAATTGGATTTCCAGAATCAGGAAGGATTAAAAAGGAATTTTGACGATCGTTTTGGTACCGAGATCTTCCTTACTTTCAATCATGATTGTTCCACCCAGGTTTTCAACCCTGGACCGGATGTTTTTCAAACCAACACCACCTGCTCGCTCACTAGTGTCAAATCCTTTTCCATCGTCACTCACGGTGATGGTCATTGAATCATTGAGGGAAGTCAGACTGATCCATGCTTTTTTTGCATGAGAATGTTTTAGAATATTATTGATGAGCTCGAATGAAATGTTATAAAGTGGATAAATTAATCTCTCGGGAAATTCAAGTTCACTGGCATTACCGATCAGACTAAATTCAAC
>JBGTCB010000381.1:0-2141 GCA_041748995.1 Saprospiraceae bacterium
GCGAAAGCCAGATTATTGCGAGGGCTTATAATCAAATAGAGAAACTTCAGGATAGCACTGCCCATGCCGAGTTGCTTGCGATCACATCGGCATCAGCACATCTGGGTTCTAAATTTCTGTCACAGTGTACATTATATGTCACATTAGAGCCTTGTATTATGTGCGCAGGGGCACTTTACTGGTCACGAATCGGGAGAGTGGTTTATGGAGCAAGTGATGACAAAAGAGGTTTTATGCAATATGGTAAAACCCTCCTGCATCCGTCAACCAAACTGGAATTTGGTGTACGCCATGACGCGTGTCAGTCCATTCTGCAGCAGTTTTTTTTAATGAAGAGATTATAAATCAGTCGATCCTTAAGATAGTCTTAAGTGATGCGTTAAAGTCTTACTAAACTGTTTGATTGGCTGGATCAGAGCCTTTAACTTAGTGTTTCTAAGTAATTTCAACATCATGAAGACGGTAAACCTCTTGCTTTCGATTGCTTCCCTTCTGTTACTCATTTCATGTGGGCCCACATACCGGCCTTTTACATCTGACCTCCAGAGGGACAATCAATGGACAGAAGAGGAATTAAAACATGTACAATTTTATCTCTCGGACGACATAAAATTGAGAAGGGATTTACGGAGAGGTGAAAGCGTCATTGAAGGAGGTAAAATACGCATTGAAGAAGGAAGAAGGATTGAAGAGATTGTGATCCGGGAAGGTACTCCCGGGGTATTGATTTTCATGCCTAAAGAAGATCGATTGGCAATATCTTTTGAAAGCGGGAAAGACAAATTTTTGATGTTTGGCCCCCATCCAAAATGGAATGGTCGATATATGTTGCTGGGATCCGAATGGAGTAAATACGAAGGTGACGTGACATACCAGGGAAAAAAATACAAGACTTCTTCGAATAGTGCCTCTGCAGGTTTAATGGTGGATTTGGACAAAGTGAGCAAGATTAACCTGGACCGCAGAACTGCCGCCGGACGGAAAGTACGATCGTAAATACTATTCGTTTATACCTTTCAATAGAGGTACAAAGCGGAAGTAATCAAATTTTTCTGTCTTAAACTTGTTCTCTTCTATCTTGATGAGGCGATACATGATCTGCCCTTCACCGTTTCCTACAGGTATGACCAGTATACCGCCGACAGCCAATTGTTTTTTGAGAGCTTCAGGTATTGTCTTGGCTGCAGCGGTTACTATGATTTTGTCAAATGGTGCGAAGCGCTCCAAACCATCCATACCATCTTTCAGGAATAGCCGTATCTGTCCATAACCCATATCTTTAATTAGTTTGGAAGTCTTGTCAAATAGCACTTTTTGCCGCTCGATAGAATAGACTTTAGCTCCCATTTCAGTGAGTATTACTGCCTGATATCCGGAGCCGGTTCCAATCTCAAGGATTCTGTCACGAGCTTTAATCTGAAGCAGGTCTGTTTGATATGCCACCGTATAAGGTTGGGAGATCGTCTGATCATTGCCTATGGGAAAAGCAGCATCCTGGTAAGCCCAGTCTTCAAAGGCGCGATCTAAAAAATAATGGCGGGGTACCTTTCCGATAGCCTCCAGGATCCGGTCGTCTTTGATACCTTTTTTCTTAAGAGTCTCTACCAGCTTCTTTCTCAGCCCCTTATGCCTGTAATTATCAACCAATTATGAGGATTTGAAGTAAATATAGAACTAATTGTTAATTTTGGTCACATCCCCTAGATACCACTCAATGGATATAAAAATAAAATTTGGAACAGATGGTTGGAGAGCAAATATTGGTGATGAATATACCGTAGAAGGTGTCATCCGGGTCTCCGAAGGTGCCGCAAAATGGATGCAACAGCATAATTTGAAGAAAGTAGTAATAGGTTTTGATTGTCGTTTTGGAGGATTAATGTTTGCTACTGCTGCAGCCACAGTTTATTGTCATTATGGTATTGATGTCATTCTGGATAAGAACTTTGTTTCGACTCCAATGGTTTCATTGGCTGTCGTTAAATACCAGGCAGGTTTAGGTGTCGTGATCACTGCCAGTCATAATCCACCTTCGTATAATGGATACAAACTCAAAGCTAAGTATGGCGGCCCTTCAATACCTTCTGAAGTTAGTCAGGTTGAATTACTGATACCGGACGAATCTCCCATTCAAATGAAAA
>JBGTCB010000382.1:0-8019 GCA_041748995.1 Saprospiraceae bacterium
ATCAACAAAAACATTGTCGCTTTACTGGAGCGAAATCAAAAACTTGCTCTCGGTATGAGTGGTGCAGATCTTCATTGCATCCGGTCAAAAAAAAGACAACATCCATCGATCGATTTCGGATTTGTGGGAGACGTAGTCAGCGTCAATGAAGAAGCCTTCTCCTGGTTAATTGAAAAGAATATAATCCCGGTTTGTTGTGCCATCACCTGCGATGAAAATGGTCAACTTTTAAATACCAACGCCGATACCATTGCCGCTGAAATTGCCTCGGCTTTGAGCGAATTGTACCGTGTCAATCTCTGGTACTGTTTTGAGAAAAAAGGGGTCTTAGAAAATGTGGAGGATGACCATAGTGTGATTCGGGAATTAAATTTTACTTCGTATGAAGTATTGCTAAATAAACAAAAGATTCATACCGGTATGAAACCGAAATTGGAGAACTGTTTCCAGGCTCTGAGAAAAGGCGTGAGTCAAATTTGTATTACGGACAGTGATGGAATTAAAAATATCCCGATGATTTCCGGTACCAAAATCATATTGTGATGGATGCAGGAAGAAAGGAAGCCATTGACCTTTTATGTACGCTCATCCGGCAGCCATCTTTCTCTGGCCAGGAGGAAAAGACGGCAGATCTTATTCAGCAATTCTTAGCAAAGCGAGGGTTGCAAACGTCCAGATCAGGTAATAACATACTAGCCATTTATCAGGGCGCGGCACAACACGATCCGTATATCCTCCTGTGCTCACATCATGATACGGTAAAGCCCAATGCGTCGTACACCAGGGATCCCTTCTCGGCCGATATTGAAGGTGAAATCATTTATGGTTTGGGTGCTAATGATGCCGGAGCGTCCCTTGTCTCTCTGATCCATACCTTTACTGAATTCGCACTTCGGGATCGCAAAATCAATCTGGTACTGGCTGCAGTGGCAGAAGAAGAGAACTCCGGAGCAAACGGTATTGTTTCCATTTTACCGATGTTACCACCGGTCGAATTGGCTATTGTGGGTGAGCCCACTCAAATGCAAATGGCAGTGGCAGAAAAGGGATTAATCGTCATTGATGGTTTGACAAAAGGTACTCCCGGTCATGCAGCCCACGAAAACACCATTAATCCCATTACTCAGGCCTGCCAGGATATACTGGCAATCCATGAACATAAGTTTGACCGGATCAGTCCATATCTTGGAAAAACCAGCGCCAGGATAACCGTCATCCATGCCGGCGAACTGCATAATCAGGTACCGGCTGAATGCCGGTTTGTGATCGACTGCCGGGTCAATGAATTGTACACCCTGGATGAAGTCGTGAACCTGTTACAGAATCAAGTTCACAGCGCATTGACGCCCAGGTCTCTCCGGTTGAAATCATCCGGTATTGATCCGGAGCACAGGATAATCCAGACAGCGAAACAATTGTCGATTCCAACTTTTGGATCGGCCACTTTATCAGACCAGGCCCTGATACCTTATCCCTCCATAAAAATGGGCCCAGGAGATTCATTAAGATCACATACCGCGGATGAATTTGTCTCTATCGGAGAAATTGATGACGGAATTGATCTATATATCCAATTAATTGAAGCATACAGCAATACGTTATGAAAATATGGGAAAAAAATACACCCGTCAATAAAAAAATCGAAGCTTTCACGATTGGCAACGACACTTATTACGATATGTTTCTTGCGACCTATGACGTGATTGGGTCACTGGCACATGCACAAATGCTGCATAAAATAAAACTACTTGATGATATTGAATATAACTCTATAAATAAATCACTAAAAAAAATATATCATCAAATTGAAGAAAATCAATTTAAAATTGAGGACCATGTAGAAGATATTCATTCTCAGGTCGAATGGTTACTTACCCGGGAACTGGGAGATACCGGAAAGAAAATTCATGCCGGACGATCAAGAAATGATCAGGTCCTTTTAGATCTTCAATTGTTTTTTCGCGACGAGGTAAAAAATATCGTCGAATTAATTGAGGAATTATTTAGCCTTTTAATGGTTTTATCTGAATCACATAAGGATAAACTATTACCCGGCTATACCCATCTTCAGGCTGCCATGCCATCTTCCTTTGGCTTATGGTTTTCAGCCTACGCCGAAAATCTGACTGATGATTTAAGAGTGTGGAAGGCCGCCTTTGATATGGTCGACCAAAATCCACTCGGCTCTGGTGCCGGCTATGGTACCTCCCTCCCGCTTGACCGTACCCTTACAACAAAACTTCTAGGTTTTAAAACGTTGGCTTACAATGTAGTACACGCTCAGATGGGTCGGGGCAGATCCGAGCTTTTTATGTCGTATGCCCTTTCGGCAACTGCAAATACCCTGTCCAAAATGGCGATGGACGTATGCCTGTACAACAGTGAAAATTTTGCCTTTTTAACCCTGGATCCTGCCTTTACCACCGGGTCGAGCATCATGCCGCACAAAAAAAATCCCGATGTATTCGAACTGATCCGGGCTAAATGTAATATTATCGGTCAATTACCGGGAGTTCTGTCCGGAGCATTCGGATTTTTACCCAGTGGTTATCATCGTGATTTCCAACTATTACAAGAACAGATTTTTCCTGCCATCTGGGAAATAAAATCTTGCCTGGAAATTAGTACCCTTGCACTGCAAAACATTACCGTAAAATCCGATTTAATCCAAGATAAAAAATACGAACTGATCTTTTCGGTTGAGAAAGTCAATGAACTGGTCAATGAAGGGATACCGTTCAGAGAAGCTTACCAAAAGGTAGCAAAGGAAATTGCAGATGGAAATTTTATTGCACCTCAAAAGCTTAACCATTCACATGAGGGAAGCATTGGTAATCTCTGTTTGGATGAGATTAAAACTAAATTTAAAAACGTGTTGAAGGATTTCGGTTTTTCTTATAAAGAAAGTATTGATAAGTTGTTGACTGATGAATAATCCGGGAATTATTGTGATCACTTTATTTTATTCCAATAAAGGTAGGATAGGTAAGATATCTCCTAAATTAACAGATCAAGGATAATCCAGAACCTTTCATACAGTTCAGGCGTTTGCTCTTCTGTGCTTTAACTTCTTAAAATAAACAACATCAATAGCGCATCTTTCATCTCACAAACTCAGCAAAAACCATCAGTCATCAATGGTTTGCAGAACCAGGAGTCAGCGACTGCCCTTATGAATCACTATGGTCGCCTGGCTCAACCCTTCTTTTTTGCCATCAGTTTTGACAAAAAGTCTTCACTAGTCTGCCCTCCGGAGGAAATCGAAGGGCAACAACTGGTATATGACTTTAATGGGTTCTCCAATAGTCATTCCCGACCGGTCTATCGCCATCTGGTTCTTGAAAAAAGACCGGTCAGCTATCATCAATATCTGGAAGCTTTCGGTAAAGTACACCGGCACATCAATGTGGGTAACTCTTACCTGGTTAATCTCACTTTTGAAACCCCTCTGGTAACTAATTATTCGCTGACCGAGCTATTTCAAATCAGCCGGGCTAAATATAAATTATTGATACCGGATCAATTTCTGGTCTTTGCCCCTGAGACTTTTATCCGGATCAATCAGGGCAGAATTTCTTCCTACCCAATGAAAGGCACCATCAATGCTGCGATAGAGAATGCAGCGTCAAAGATTCTTCATGACCGGAAAGAAATGGCCGAGCATGCTACCATCGTCGATCTGATCCGCAATGACCTGTCAATGGTTGCCAAAAATGTGGAGGTCAACAGGTTCCGTTATCTTGATCACATCAAAACACACGACAAAGACCTGATCCAGGTCAGTTCAGAAATAAGTGGTCAGCTACCGGATGATTATCAAACAAATATTGGTGATATTCTCTTCACATTATTACCTGCCGGTTCAATCAGTGGAGCTCCCAAAGCAAGAACCCTGGAAATTATTCAGGAGGCGGAAACCCACAACCGGGGTTTTTATACAGGAATATGTGGATATTATGATGGAAAGAATCTGGATAGTGGCGTCATGATTCGATTCATCGAGAAGAGAGGACACCAACTGTATTACAAAAGTGGTGGAGGTATCACCTCACACAGTGACCCCAGTTTGGAATATCAGGAATATATCGACAAGATCTATGTACCTTTTTCTTGAGAGTATTAAATATGACCGGGGAGAACTCTTTCATCTCGAATACCATCAGGAGAGAATTAACCGGGCTTTTGCCAGCCATTTTAAAAACCGTCAAGTCTGGGATCTGAGGGAAATACTAAAGGTGCCGGAAAACCTTAGCGATATACATAAATGCCGATTGGTGTATGATGAAAGTTCGTATACCTACGAATTTCTACCATACTCAATACCCACCATCAGCAAATTAAAAATTATCCCGGTCTCTGATCTGAACTACTCCCATAAATACCTGGATCGATCTCGTCTCGATGACATTTTCCAACAACGACAGACTTGTGATGATGTGATTATCCTGCAAGATGGTTTGTTAACCGATACCAGTTATGCAAACCTGGCTTTTTTTGATGGAAAATTCTGGTATACGCCCGAGAGACCTCTTTTGAAGGGAACAAAGCGGCAATTCCTATTGGAAAATAGTCAATTAAAAACCGCAAATATTCGCCAGGAGGATATCTCCGGCTTTAAGAAAGTCAGTTTGATCAATGCGATGCTGGATCTGGATCAGATAGTTGTTCCGGTTTCCGGAATTTTCTGACTGAACCATTAAAGGGATGGGAAAATGTCATAAATACCGACCCCTGTAAATACAAAAGAGACCGCCTCACTGTAGAAGCGGCCTCCTAGAACAATAAACCTAACTCAAGAAAAAGACGAAAAGTTCTTTAATGAATTTTACTAATCCATTTTATCGTGTAAATAAGGATTGTCTCTCTTTATTTCAGGTTCCTCATCTCCGGTAATACTCCAGCGCGAAACAATAATTTCAGACGAATGAGGTACATCATCCAGTTCGACCTTACGTCTTAAATAGGCCGGCTCATTTTCAAGGTCAATTACTGCCTGCGGGTTATTTAACTTTTTATTTCTTGCACGTAATTCCTCCTTCATTTGTTGTTCTCTCCAACTCAAATTCTGCTCTGATGGATTCCTTTCCTGATGATTATTCACGCTTGCTCTCACATATGGATCACCGTGGGGCTGCTGTGGAGTACTATATGATGGTACAGGAGTGGGGATATCAAGGTCAAATGTCTTCTTATAATCACCTTCCTTATAACTTGTTTCATAAAGACCACGACTTTTGGCGGTTTGTTTTTCATCCTCAAGAGATACAACAATTTTTTCCCGCTTTTGCTCAACGATTTCCTCCATACTCTTTCTATGCTCAAATCCTGTAGCAATTACAGTTACACACACCGCATCACCCAGACTTTCATCGACGCAATTTCCCCAGATCAAATCCGTATCATAACCTGCTTCATCCTGAATAAATTCCGTTATTTCATAAATCTCATCCATGGTAACTTCCTTCGCACCGGAAGTAATATTCAACAAAATATGTTTGGCACCCCGGATGTCGTTATCTTCAAGCAGAGGAGAGTTTAACGCTTCGTCCACCGCTTTTCTTGCTCTCCCTTCGCCTTCTGCCATCGCGGTACCCATGATGGATACTCCACTGTCACGCATCACCGTATTGACGTCCTCAAAATCGACATTGACATATCCGGGCACGGTGATTATCTCAGCAATGCCTTTTGCAGCGGTGGATAAAATATTATCAGCGTGAGAAAAAGCCTCTGATACGGGCAGGTTGCCATGAATTTCGCGTAGCTTATCATTGGAAACAATGATCAGTGAATCGACATTCTTTTTTAGTTCCTCCAATCCTTCCGCTGCCTGTTCCTTTCTTCTCTTTCCCTCAAACCGGAAGGGAATGGTTACAATAGCAACGGTTAAGATATCCATTTCTTTTGCGGCCTTGGCAATAATTGGTGCGGCTCCTGTACCGGTTCCACCTCCCATTCCTGCAGTGATGAAAATCATCTTGGTTTCCTCTTCAATAAACCGGCGAACATCATCAATGGATTCAATACATGCCTGTTTACCCACCTGCGGCAATGATCCGGCACCACGCCCTTCCGTCAGATGGGGACCTAATTGGATTTTAGTAGGAACCGGACTTAATTCCATACTTTGATTATCTGTATTGCAAATGGCAAAATCAACTCCGACGATTCCTTGCTTGAACATGTGAGTTACTGCATTGCATCCTCCACCACCTACACCAATCACCTTAATGATCGAACGTTCTACTTTGGGAATATCAAATTGCATAATAATGGGATTTAGAGAATTTAGAATTAGGTTATCGTTTGGTATAAAATAATTTAATTTAAATCGGGATCGGGTTCTGCTTCAAACCATTGTTTCGTCTTTTGGAAAGCTTTGTCCCACCAACCCCTTCGGTCACTTTCAGAGATTCTGTCATCATTTTCTTCCCTGACCATTTCCTGCAACTGAGGAATTCGTTGTTCTTCTTTTATTTCTGGCATATGTAGAGCAGTTTCGTAATCTCTATTTTCAAAAGCATGTTTTAATAAACCTATCGAGGTTGCGCAAATGGGTGTCGCAATTTCCTCCGGATAGCCATGGGCTAGTAAATCGACAGGATAGCCGACCCGGGTGGGAATACCGGTATGATATTCTGCTAAAATATCGATATGCTTTAAAAGTGAACCACCTCCGGTAAGAACTATACCACCAATCAATTTTTTGTCATAGCCCGATCGCCGGATTTCCCATAGCACGTAGTCAAAAATTTCCTCCATCCGGGCCTGAATAATAAGCGCCAGATTTTTTTCGGAAATTTCTTTCGGCTCTCGTCCTTTAAGACCTGGTATGGTAATTATGCGATTGTCATATACTTCATCTGCCAATGCAGATCCAAATTTGATTTTTAATTTCTCTGCCTGATGAGGCATGATAGTACATCCTTCTTTGATGTCACGGGTCACCACATTTCCACCAAAAGGAATGACCGCAGTATGCCGGATGATGCCATCGTGAAAAATAGTCAGATCAGTGGTACCTCCACCAATGTCCACCAGGGCGATACCAGCCTCCTTTTCTTCATGACTCAGGATAGACTCCGAACTGGCGATGGGCTCTAAAGTAAGATCTGCGACTTCCAGACCCACTTTTTCAATACATCTCAGAATATTATTGGAAGCCGTAATCTGACCGGTGATAATATGAAAATTGGCTTCCAGGCGAATACCGGACATCCCAATCGGATCCAGAATACCCTGTTCACTGTCTACCGTAAATTCCTGAGGAATGACGTGCAAAATCTTGTCACCCGGTGGCAGTACCAATTTATACATGTCCCTGATCAATTTCTCAATATCATCCTGAGAAATTTCATCATGAGCATTGTCACGGGTCAAAATACCCCGATGCTGAAGACTTTTGATGTGTTGGCCTGCGATACCGACATGAACCATTCTGACCTCTGCACCCAATTGCTTTTCCACGGCGGAAATAGCATCTTTAATTGCATTTACTGTCTTTTCAATATTTGAAATAACTCCCCGCAGCACACCTTCCGATCGAACCTTTCCCATCCCGAGGATTTCTATTTTTCCATATTCATTCAGACGGCCGGCCAGTGCACAAACCTTGGTTGTGCCTATATCGACAGCCACTGTCACATCTTTAGGATCAAATTGATAAGGTCTCATTTTAACCAGTTTATTGTTCTATTAATGATCACACTTTAGTGGGTGATTTTGTAATTACCTGTTTTTCATATTTCAGGTTAATACTCTCAATGTTCTTCCAGCCGGTAATCTTTAAGCCATGTTTAAAGAAGCCTTTCATCTTCTTTATCTTTTCGTCCAATTGTTGATCATCTCCAAAAATGACTTTAAAATCACCTACATTACCAGTCAACCACAATTCGTCGTCGCTATGTACATAAATACCTTCCAACCAGGCATTTAGAAATTCATCTGTCCGGGCTGCCTTTACAATATTATAGGCTGTCCTCAGCGAATTTTTATTTTTTAAAAATTCCGGCTTAAATT
>JBGTCB010000383.1:0-2261 GCA_041748995.1 Saprospiraceae bacterium
TATTCTTCCTTTGGAGAATTCGCCATTAAATTGTCGGTAAAAACAGACATAGGGTGCTCAGATTCAACGCTTGTGATCATGAAGATTATAGGGCCAGAACCCGCATTCGAATTTGTAACGGATACTATAGGTTGCGTTCCTTTAACGGTGGAAATGAAAAATATTTCCAATCTCTGCAGCCATTGGATCTGGTATTTCGGTGATCCGGCAAACACTACCTTACCCACAAAATACGACAGCAATACAGTGTTTACGTATACACAACCCGGAACTTATATCTTAAGACTTTATGGTGCCGACAGCATATACAATACGGCCACAGGTAATAAACAATTCTGCTCGGCAATTTATCCGAATCTAGCAATTCCCGGACAGATTGAAAAGAAGGTTATCGTGTTGCCCAAACCTCCGGTAGATTTTCTATTGCCTGCGAAAGTCTGTGTGAATCAGAATTTTATAATCAGATCAACGGCAGCCCCGGAATACAGCCTGCACACCTGGAACCTTGGTGATGGTAAAACGGTATCAGGCAATTCCAGAAGTTTTTTGAAAACTTATACCAGTCCGGGAACCTACCAGGTAAAATATACCCCTACATTCCCTCCAAATCCTGCCCATGGGCAAGCCTGTTATGATTCAGCGGCAAGAACAATAGAAGTAATTGATATTAAGGCTGATTTTGATATTGATCCTGACAAATCAGGTCCACTGGATTTTCAGTTTATCAATACTTCAAGGAATGCCATTGCATATTCCTGGACCTTTGCCGGTTTGGATTCGGTTTATCTCAAATCAAGTACAAAAAAAGACCCGTACCATCGCTTTTACCCGAACCAGGGTTACTTTGAAGTCTGCCTCAAAGCCAGGAATGAGCTGGGTTGTGAAGATGAAAAATGCAGCACTTTTTACCTCTATAATCCAATGCGTCTGTTTATTCCCAATGTGTTTACACCTGGCGACAGGGATGGAATAAACGATGCGTTCGATATTGATATTGTCGGGGAAGAAATCTACCATTCCCGCATTTATAACCGTTTTGGTGAGCTTGTTTATGAAAGTACTATAGATGGCTTTGGAAATGACCCTATCAACTGGAAGGGCGTAAAACCAGACGGTACAGACTTACCTGCCGGTGTCTATTATATCATCTTTGATTACAAGTTTTATTATAAGGAACCTGAGCGATATACGGGGACGATAACGGTTATCCGGTGAGTTATGATTTGTGGAATATGGAGCTTGGAACTTGGAACTGTTTAGCCGACATTTAATCGGAAAAAAACTCTCCATACTTCTTCAAGATATTCTTAAAAACAAAGCTCTGCACTGAAAGAACCTCCTTCGTATTTCCATTTAAAACTCCATAAAAACGGTCTAAATCATAGTTAACAGGATTGCCGTAATTGTCGTATTGGGGCGAATCAGCAGTAACGGGTTTTTTATAAATTTTGAGGGTATGTTTTGTTCCTTCAACACGGAGGAGTTCAATAACTGCGTAGGGTTGTGTTGCGCTTACAATAGAATCGGCAAGTTTTGCGGCTAATCCTTCGTAGACACTTTCGTAGGTCAGGTTTTCAAACGTTGCGGTGTATTGTTTTAAGAGGGGCATATCCAGATTGGCCGGATTTTTTGCCTCCTCAACAGCAAAGGGTTCAATTTTTAGAGTGCGTTCCTCTTTGGTTATAGTAAATGAAGCCGCAGCATCTGAAGGGTAAAAGAGGGAAACAGTTTTAAGGTCTACAATGCTTGTTAAAAAGAGGTTGACACTCTTCCATTTTCGGGGGTTCATATTAAAGACGGCAGAGGGATATCCCATAAATCCGGGAATATGCACAACAAAAGGCATGGATGAATTTTCCAGTAACATGTGGGTTCCCATCTCGTCAGCAGCATTACCTCCTACATAATACACTTTGTCTTTTCGTGTTCCCTTGTAAACCTCTACCTTAATTGCGTTGGATGCCATCGATTTGATTACATTATCAACAGCCGTTTTTGGCAATGGGTTTTTCGGCTTTAATCTGGCCATATATTCATAAAGCAGCATATTCACCTTAGCCTCCTCAGCAGGAAATTCGCCATTTACCATCCAGGTGCCGTCTTCCTCTTTGGTGAGTTTCACAAAGGATTTTGTATTTGACTTTGAGGCCATAAAAATTTCAGTTACCTGATCGGGGTCTTCGATGGCAAATTCTTTTAACTCCGGTTTTAGGGTCGATTTAAAGTTTTTATCAATAATCGGCACAAAAATTACAGCCAAG
>JBGTCB010000384.1:0-3520 GCA_041748995.1 Saprospiraceae bacterium
CATCCAGATGGCTTCGGCACCATCAATCCTGCTGCCATGGTCTCGCCATGCACCATTTTCGAAGCTTCCTCTTCCGTGGTCCGTGGTGATGACGAAAGTGGTTTTGTTCCGGTAAAAATTTGATTTTTGGACCATCTTCCATAAATCGGCAATAAACTGATCATTTTGCCTGGCCGACTTGAGATAATGATCATAGCGTCCATCATGAGCAAAGTCATCTGTTTCACCGTAAGAGATATAGACTACTTTCGGACGATGTTTTCTGATGTAAGCCTTTGCATAATTGTGCGTAAAAGCATCCAGTCGGACATTAGCCCACGGACTGGGTACCTCATCCTGTAGCCGGTTGAGTATTTTTTCCTCCTTACTAAGGTTATTTCCTTCTGCTTTTCTAAACCCTGCATTGACAGGTATCCCACTCCTGTCTTCATTTATGATGTAGGGAAAAACATCCCATGATGTAAAAGCTGCCACCTTCCCTTTATATTTTTTTGTTTGATTAATGATCTCAAGAAAGGTCTGATTGGGATTAGGGTTTTTAGCATTCGACCGGATATTTTCCGCATCTGAAAATCCACAGAGTATTTCGGCATAGCCGGGATAAGAAAACAAAAAGATATTGGTGCAGTTAACCTTATTATCATAATTGCGGTTGCCATAGATCTGCCCTCGCTTGACCAGGGTATTCCAAAAGAAGGGTAACAGTGTTCCGCGGCGTACTTCAGGATTTTTATTCCAGAACTTCCGGGTTAATTCGGATGTATCCCGGACATAATCCGGATTCCTGACGATGTTAGAATCCGCTCCTCCAAATAGTTCCTCCCAGCGAAACCCGTCCAGTGTGATAAGAAATAAGTTTTCGGTTTTAGTTTGGGAAGAAACATTTCGAGGGATAAAAGTCAATAATACTGAAAAGAAGAAAAAGGCTTTCGTCTTGAAGCACATAGCTCTTTTTCACTAAAGATATAATTTACCCCGACTAATAATCACCGAATACTTCGAGTCGGAAAATCTTAAGGGTACTTCTATTTACCATGAACGAGGTTAATAGGGGCCCATAAATAAAAAAGGATGATCGAGCCTTGCCCGACCATCCCTAACCAATAAATCCGCTTAAATTTTGAAGTTGTCCTTATATTTTTACAAATTTCTGAGTTTGAAATCCCTGGTTAGTCAATAACCTCACAAAGTAGATTCCGGCTGGAAGATTATAGACCGGGATATTCATTTCTGTGATTGATCCGGATTTTATATTTTCCATATAATAAGTTTGTCCAGTCAGATCGTTAATGGCTATTTTCTCTGCGGTAACCTCCCCCGACCATTGGGCAGTTACTGCACTCTGTGTTAAACTGGGAAATATTCTCAGGTCCAACCGATTGGTGACCTGGTCCCTCAATCCAGATGCTAAACCCTCCGCAATATTCAGTGAACTGGTATCAGGATCATCTCCCGTGAAATCAAAATCACCATTCACGGCATTTCCCGCGGCATAAAAAGTTATCGCGCCGGATCCGGCATCCGGGGCAGTCCAATCGATTTCGAAACTGCTCGCACTTGAGCGGCTGCTGTGTTCAGCATATTCCCTGTCACTGATTGTGATGACTTGAATACCATCGGCCGGATCACCAAATTTTCCGGCTCCTGCGTTGCTTTCGGTTAAAGCTACTGCCTGGAAACCAAAACCTTCCGCACCGGTAGCAGCGATACTGATCCGTAGGGTATAAGTGGTCGCCGGAGTGTATTCGGTGATCGTATCACTGTTTTCGTCCAATAATTGAATGGCTACATCTGTATTAAAATTCCCACCACCATGACAGGAACTGACTCCGCAGTAACCCGGGGAAACCGGACTGCCTGTGCGGTCGGTATTTTGCTCACTACCCGGTCCGCTGGCATTTCCAAACCAAACGTAGGCCGCAAATGATATACACAATAAAGCATGTAGATTTCGTTTCATGTTTTCATAGTTTGTGAAGATGACCTAAAAGCTGTCAATGTTTAAACCCGGATTATACATTAGTTTATCTATTACGAGGTAAAACTGCTGCAAATACGGGCACATAAGCCCTTTTTGATTCTCACCATGATAGTGACCATGGCTGCGAGTCAAAAAGCGCTTGGAGCACCCGTCTTTATTGCATTTTTACCTCTCACTACGAAAACCCAATGAATAATCCAGGTTAAAGTGTGTATCTAAAGTTCGTTAATACCTGGTGTTTTGAAACTTTGCTTGAGGGCAATCCTACTGAATAGGATGATTTCAATTCTGAATAAGTAGATCTGACGAATGAATCAAATCATTTTCTGCCTGATTTTATCGATTTCAGGGCACACTCACTATGCCGATCTGTACATACAGGTTCGGAAAGCTATGTAAATAGCGCTATATTTGAAGGTTTGACCTTTATGCTTGATGTTCAGTAAGACTTTTGCACTGGAGAATTATTTTATGCACATCCCAGAGATGTGGTTGGATGAAGGACGCGATTTATTGAACAGTATTAGGCCGGTTCCCGGTGACAAAAAGGGATTTTGGGTCTTCAGGTGGCAAGATCAGGCAGAAGTAGAAACCGAAGTTTTAATTGGCCGGAAAAATGTAAAAGCCTATTCCTGTGATTGTGCCGGGTTTCAGGAGAGGAAAATGTGTCCGCATATCGCCGGAGCATTGCATTATATTTTTCAGGTCGTCACTGAAGAACAACAGCATAAAAATTTAATAAAATCAAGAGAAAGGATTCAAGCTCCCAGAATTCAAATAAAAAATATTGTCAGTCAGCTTTCAGAAAAGGAACTCAAAAGATTTCTGATCAATCAGGCTTCCAGGAATCCCCTGCTAGGTGGAGAATTAAAAGCACTCTTCGCTCATAAAATTGAAGTACCGGATGATCAGGAGAAGTATTTCTTTGTCATAAAAAATTATTTGTCCGCATTAAGTCAGGGGCGACTCAGTGAATCCAAATTTAATAAGCTTTCAAGTTATCTGATCAATCTGATCCGGCATGGAGAGGACCTTTGCTCTGAAAAAAATTATCGCGAGGCTGCATTAATCATGCAGGGACTGTTGAAATTCTTAGGTACGACCATTATCCGCTTTCGATCTTTTCCCTGGGAGAGCTTGTCACTTGAAATTCATCTATTCCTGGTAAAAATATTGGAGGAAAATTTACCTCCCGCTTTCCGGATTGAATTTGTTGGCAAATTGAGGAAGATCTATGAGGATGATGCTTATGTGATCCTGGACGATCAGTATAATCTTTTTTCAATTTTGTATGATAAAATCAAAGATCAAAGGGAATCGGTTTATTTTGACCTCATTCGGCATGCAGAAACCAGATTAGACACAGACTCCGGTCTTTGCACCTTGTTTTCGATGGCAATTTATCAGGGGGATATCAGTGCACTCAGGGAAATGATTATCAGGAACATTCAAAATCTGGCAGTTTTGCGCCGACTGATCGAGATTGCAAAAACCAGAGCTGAACTACCAGTTACAAAAATTCTGGTTAACCATATCCGT
>JBGTCB010000385.1:0-3514 GCA_041748995.1 Saprospiraceae bacterium
CCATACTCAGACCAGCCGCGATTGCATAACGCTGGAAGATCAGTCCACTCATTGTAGCCAACAAGCTACGATCTGGCGCTGGAGAAAGCACTTTCAACATGACTTTGCTGCCCGTATGGATTGGTGTATTGAGCCGGAGTATTCCCTGGCCAATCACAATCCGGTGGCAGTTTTGAATGGTGACCGCTCTAAGAGGCTTCTTGAAATGGAGGCTTCCACAAATCAATCCATCAATTTATCAGCTGCGGGATCATCCGATCCGGATGGCGATAATTTCTCCTATCACTGGTTTATTTACACCGAAGTGTGCACAGAAGGAACAAAATCACAATTAAATACGGCCGCCGGAGAGGAGGTCATTCTTGATATCCATACCGATAGTCAGCCTGGCGATATTCATTTGATTTTACAGATAGAAGATCAGGGCACTCCTTCACTGGTAGCTTACCGCAGAGCTATCATACATGTAAAGGACTAAAATGTCCCTTAAAAGCAGCTTCCTTAAAATGCATCCGGCAGCTTATTATCTTGATGCAAATGACCTGTCTGGTCTTCAAAATTATTTGCAAGGCAAAAAGTATCTTCTTCCAGATGAAGAAATTCTTTCTTCCGAGAAGCCGGGCGATGGTAACATGAATTATGTTTTAAGAATTATTACCAGCCATCGAACCTTTATTTTGAAACAAGCCCGACCGTGGGTAGAAAAATATCCGCAAATCGCAGCACCGGTAGAGCGATCAGCTGTAGAGGCTTATTTTCTGGACTATATACAGAAGCAGGACGCTCTCCGGAATTTTAGTCCCCGGTTATGGTGGTCAGATCCCGCTAATTTTATCTTTGCTCAGGAAGATTTAGGCAAGGCTTCCGACTACACATTTATATATAAAAAGGGAGAAAAAATGACGGATGCTGATCTGGAGAATGCAGTCCGATATTTACGAATATTACATAGCCTCCCCCTTGATTCATTTCCTGATAATTTGAAAATGAGAAAATTAAATCATGAACATATTTTCCATTTCCCATTTAATCAAGGCAATGGATTAAATCTTGATTCAATTCAAAATGGACTTGAGGCCACTGCAGCACCATTTAAACAAGATATTTTATTAAAGAATAAAATCAGCCGTTTAGGTGAGATTTATCTTTCATCCGGACGGAGTTTAATTCATGGAGATTTCTATCCGGGCAGCTGGCTTAAAATAAACAATGGGCTCAAGATTATTGACCCGGAATTTGCTTTTCACGGTCCTCCGGAATTTGACCTTGCCGTTCTCATGGCTCATATGCTAATGGCAGAGCAGGGAGTGCATAATCTGGAAAGAATTTGGCACTTATATCAGGCCCCGGCTAATTTTGATCAAAAACTTCTTTCCGCATTTGCAGGTACTGAAATCATGCGCCGGATCATTGGTATTGCTCAACTACCACTAAGTCTGAGCATCGCCGATAAGATCAACCTGATGGCCAAAGCAGCCGGGTGGATCCGGGAGGTAAATCTGGTAAAGAGCCTGTCTGCCTCCTCAATTTAAGTTTGTGAATTTATTTATCTATTTCAATTTTTAATAAACACCGCACGAAAAGGATTCCTTTCTGATATCGTTTGAAGGTGATAAATCCCCTGAGGTAAATGTGTGATTTCAATGCCATCCCGCCAGTCATTTGATTGCAATAATAATTGACCATTGAAAGAATATATCTTTACGGGACCTGCATCAAATTCTAAGCCATCAAGGTATATTCGGTGAGAAGAAGGATTTGGAAATATTTTCACAGTCTGAAAGTGAATATCATTGATCGAAGTAGTGAACAATATGGTATTAAATGTATTGTTGGTTATGTCAGTATCCAATTTATGATTGGGTGCTGCCACTGAAAATTTTTGATTAAATTCTTCTACTGCTGGTCCTCCATACGGATAAATGGTATCATAAAACTCAAATGTCGCTCCCGGAGCCATAGACGCTTCAAGATACTTCATATTCCTTCCGGATCTACAGAATGATCCACCGAAGGATTCAGAAAAATAACCAAAATTCTCAATCAACCTGTGGGATTGATTCTTGACTCTAATTGCTACAATAGCAGGTATTTTCTGATCATATGCTCCCTCGGGATAATCATGACTCGCAACTCTTTCATAGGGTTGCAAGACATCAATTTCCTCGATCAGAATATCCTCGCGCTCTATCACCTCATTGAAACCATAATGAAGCTTCCGCAAGACGGAATAATTCATCGGATTATATACTCCATCACTGATGATCAGTTTCGTTAATAAATAGAAATGACCAGGATATTGGATTACTGAATGCAAAAGTTCATTTGAGGTAATACTCCAGGTTGGCTCATGAATAATACCCGGTGCAAAATCAATTTCAACAAGCTGCGTCTCGTCGGTATTTAATCTGAGTATGGCAAATGTTCGTCCTTCATGTTGCATCACTTTTATATCAATAACATTGGGAGGAAGAATTATACTCTCCTGAATACTATCAAGACCATATGGATACTTTTGCAGTGAATTATCTACTCCATAAAAAAATACGCTGTTCCCGGACACACTCACTGATTTTTTAAAGGGATTCAAACCGGTTATATTTAAAGAATCCAGTGGTATCATGTAGTCGATCAGTTGATCGATTAAATATTCAAAATTGGTTTCTTCATTTCTCACCTTAGTTGTGAACATCAGTCTTTCTGCATCAGCATAAATCATTTCATATTCCCGATTTTCATCTGGTAAATACAGTGTATCCAGAGCTTCAAAAGAAAGTGAATACCAATATACTTCGTTCCCTTTATGTACAATGAGTACACTATCCAATGCCACTAGCTTTCCGGTACTGAAATTCAAAGGCGATACGGTATCTCTATGGCTGTCTATAACATTTCCATTTTGATCGATTTTATAAATGATCATTTGATCTACATCGTATCCCTCCTCCGACTCATTTCGAAAAGTCAGCAAGTAGCTGATGCCACTCTGTTCATGATAGGTGATGGAAGGAGCCTCACTGTAGTAATCTTCCAGAATCGTCTCAGACAGCAGTTGACCGCTATCATCAAAAACAGCAATCCCTGCCCCGGGGCATTCTGACAGATTTGCTGCCATCAGGATCTTATCACCCACCGCAACCACCTCTGAGAATTCAGCACGGCCGATTTCTGTAAACACATATTCAAAAATCTGGCTGTAACCCAAAATGACGGTGAGCGACAAGGATATAGTAAACAGGGTTTTCATGGGAGGTGCTATTATTTAATTCAATGTATAACAAAAACCGTAACATATCAAGTGAAGGTGAAGCTCACTTCCTGGCAAGGGATAGCCCGGGACCATGAAACATTAAATTAACCCACTTTCCTCTTCATCAGATTGGGTTAAATCTTTGGTCAGCAGCATACGGCCTTTGGAGGTAAACCCCTGATCCAAATACAGTTTTTTACCAGAATCATTGTGGGTTTCGACTTCCAGATGAAGTGACCGCAGTCCCAGTTTTCGGGCCTCTTT